>NZ_JBQQCN010000021.1:0-76012 GCF_052246795.1 Halobacillus sp. K22
CCTAATCAGGAACGTATGTTCTTACTTTAGGATATCACGGAAGGGAGAATATTCAAAGGCATTCGCCTTACGGCGACGGCATTCATCTCCCCCTTACCACCGGTCTTCGACACGGCGCTTGAAGAGGGAGTCTTCTGCCGATGAATGATAAAGGTAGGGAAATTAGCATCCCCCATAAGCAGCCCTTAAAAAAATTCGGTTCTTCCATCTATGCCCCTTCCTTTCAATATGTAACTTTTTGAAAATTTCCGCTGCAAAAACACATCTACGATCCAGGAGCAGCTATGTTATGATCGAATTACTAGCTTCCTATAAGAAGCGATACTTCCATCTATTTATCGTCATCGCTTGTTTTTATCCTACTCGATAGAAAGCTAGAAATCTGTTGAAATATCTGCTATATTTATGAAGTTATCCAATATACCAGTCGATTTTAAAGATAAAGGAGTTTTTTAGTTGAGAGTTGCTGTTCTCCTGCCTTGTTATAATGAAGAACAAACGATTGGCGCTGTGATCGAGGACTTTAGAAAAGAGCTTCCACACGCTGATATTTATGTATACGACAACAATTCCAAAGACCGCACCTCAGAGATCGCCCGTGAGCATGGGGCGATTGTTAAGAAAGAGTACCGGCAAGGAAAAGGTCATGTCGTCCGCTCCATGTTTCGCGATATTGATGCGGACTATTATGTCATGGCCGATGGTGACCGGACCTACCCGGCTCGATTTGTCCATCAGCTGCTGGAACCTTTGAAAAATCAGGAAGCTAATATGGTCATTGGTGACCGCTTATCAAACGGTACTTATGTGGAAGAAAACAAACGTAAGTTTCATAACTTCGGAAACAACATGGTTCGTGGATTAATTAATTTCTTATATAAAAGTGACCTGAAAGACATTATGACTGGGTATCGTGCCTTTGATCGTTTATTTGTCAAATCAATGCCAGTTATGAGCCCTGGCTTTGAAATTGAAACCGAAATGACAATTCATACACTGGATAAGCGATTCATTATTAAAGAAATTCCAATCGAATATAAGGATCGGCCGGAGGGTAGTGAATCCAAGCTTAATACCCTAAGTGACGGTTACAAAGTCGTGAACAAAATTTTCACCCTTTTTAAAGAGTATAAACCTATGCTCTTCTTTTCTTTTTGGTCCGTGCTTCTCCTCGTTTTAGGGCTGATTGCCGGTATTCCAGTTATCGTAGAATTTGTTAACACAGGTTTCATTGATAAAATTCCATCCGCAATTTTAGCCGTGGGACTTGTAATTCTTTCGGTCCTTTCCTTTGCATGCGGCTTGATCCTTGATACAGTCGCTGCGAACTTCAAGAAGCAATTTGAGTGGGAATTAAATAAAATTAAACAGGATATGAAGGAACAAAACTATGAATCGTAAGATGGTTGTAGGTTTGATCAGTTTAATAGGCAGTTTGCTAAGTACAATCGCTCTCGTTTCCCTGTACCAGAAATTCGGGGAAACGCATTGGGTAGTCATTGGGTTCACGTTTGTATTTTTCACCGTGGTCCATGCACTGACACTAACTTCCTATTTGAACCATAAAGAATCGTACGTCCGGTTTTTCAAGCGGCCGACCGTCCTGACCTTCTTACTTTTATTTTCCTTTGTCCTTTTGTGGAGTTTAAAAACCTCTTCCGGGTACTTAGCAGATTCCCCATGGCTGTTCGCAGTCTATGTGTTTTTAATTTCCTACGTCACTCTGTTCACAAGTGTTGGATGGCTTCTATATGTGTTAACCCATGTTTCGGTTCCCATTCGATGGCAGGAGCCTTCAAGATGGAAAATTGTTCTCTATGCCATTTTTCCCATTCTTGTTTGGTCTATGTATCTAGTCGCCTACTATCCTGGAACGATGACCCCAGACTCTCTATCTCATTGGGAACAGATTCACACGCTTGATTTCAGCAACTGGCATCCCGTCGTTTATACGTGGTATATCATGGGGTTAACCACTATTTGGAAAACACCGGCGATCGTAGCCTTTTCACAAATTGTCATTCTTGCTCTCTTTGGTGGATATGCGGCATACAGCCTTGAAAAACGCGGAATAGCTGCTAAGTGGGTTTGGATCGGTGTGCTTTTATTCGGTCTCTATCCATTAAACGGAATCTTTCCGATTGCCATCTGGAAAGACATATTCTTTAGCGGCTTTATCTTCTTGTTTACGATTTTTACTTATAACATCGTGTCCAGTAAAGGCGCCTGGCTTGCCTCAAACTGGCACCAGCTGCTGCTTGGGATCAATGCATTAGCGATCAGCTTAATGCGCAGTAACGGCATGCCTATTTTTGTGGTTATGGCCATTCTCCTGCTGATTGCTTATCGGGCCTATTTTAAGCGTTTACTAGCGACACTTGTTATCGTTGGTCTTGCATACTTCCTTATCTCCGGACCCTTTTTCAACTATATGGATGTCCGAGCAACGAGTCCGAATGAAGCGTTAAGTATTCCTACGCAGCAGTTTGCCCACATCATTAAAGAAAACGGGGAATTAACGGAGGAGCAGAAAAGCTACCTTGATTCTATTCTCCCTCTGGAAACCTGGAAAGCGAATTACAACCCTTATCTGACTGATAAGATCAAATTTGCCGGCGAGTATAATCAGAAGGTCATTTTTGACGACTTTGGCTATTATTTAAGTACATGGGCTTCCGTGGTTTCTAATAATTTTGGTCTCGCTGTTGAAGCTTATTTAGATCAGACATCAATCATCTGGCAGATCAACCAGCCGGAAGATGGCTACACGAGCACCTATGCAAGAAACGTTTACCTTTACAATGACTACGACTTAAAAACGTCTCCTTTGAGCAGTAACGTTTATCAAGTTATCAATGATAATTTAGTCAGGATTGAAATGTACTTGCTTGAAGTGGTCTTAAGACCGGCTGTATATACGGCTATCATCTTAGTTACTGGAGTGGCGCTTGCTCTTAAAACAGGAGTTCGTTCCCTGCTGGTCCTGCTTCCAGTCCTTTTGAATGCGGGGACGATGCTGCTCGCAACACCAGCCCAGGATTTCCGTTATCAATTTGCTAACGTATTAGTAGCGTTCTTAATGGCTGCTGTTGTTTTCCTTACATTCGATCCTAAACAAAAGAAGGTCCAACATGAGTAATTTTACGAAATCTTTAAAAGAAAACCGGATCGGCATCCTGTTCATGGTGCTCGCTTCCTTGCAAACCGCCCTTGGACAGATGTTTTGGAAAATGTCTGATGGTGGAATAAACTTTTTCTTAATCATAGGGTTTTTGCTTTATTTCCTGGGGGCCGTCATGATGATCGTTTCCTTCCGATTTGGAAGCCTCTCCGTGCTCCATCCACTGCTCAGTATTGGGTACGTTTTTGCTTTATTTTTCGGTAGTATCATTCTTCAGGAAACAATTACCGAAAGTAATTTAATCGGTACCTTTCTCATCATTGTAGGGGCCGCCTTGATTGGGGGTGGGGACAATTAGCTGGCTGCTTGTCGTCCTCCTGTTTACGCTGCTTGGGGCAGTAGGCGGGTACTTTTTCAAAAAAGCTACCAGTCATGGATTTGCTTTAAATATTTATTTCTTTAAACACCTAATCGTTGGCTGCAGCTTTTATGGTGCAGGAGCGATCCTGAACATCATTACGTTAAATTATCTGCCTTACACGATTGTGTTCCCGCTTACTTCAATCACTTATGTGTGGACCCTCGTTATTTCTTACTTTCTTCTTAAAGAAGTTATTACCATAAAGAAAGTGGTCGGCGTCACCCTGATTATCGCAGGCTCATTCTTTCTCATTCTTTAAGATAAATATGTTTTAACAAATAATGGATGACCTGAGGTGAAAACCTCAGGTCATCCATTATTTTCCTTATGATTTAATTTTAAGAACAGTCGGTAAAAGGAGGAGAAGGAGAGAAAAGCAATGATCGCCCCCGTAAAGATTGGAATCATCAGCGGAAAGACATACACGCTGATATACAGCATAACTGCTGAGGTAATCGCAACCGTCACAAAAGATATAGGACTAACGATCGTCACAAGAAACGCCTTTTTAAACGCTGCTCTTGCTTTTAGATCAAAATGAACGGTTACAGAGAAAAAGTTAATCGTGAATACATATAAAATAATCCCCAGGATAAAGAAGAGATTCATAATCAGTTCATTGACTGTAGAAAAATAATAGATATCCCCAAGTAAAATGCCCCATAAAATCGTAAAGACGATGCCTGCTTGTAAACTCACTTTATAATTTTCCTTATAATAGCTGAGATAAGAGCGATCTGACCTATCGTCCAGATCTTTTCTCACCCATTCCCTAGCTTTAGCAAACAACGCCGTTGTAGCGGGAAAGAACAAAATCGGCATCAATACGATCAATGTAGGGGCCAGGTAAAAGATATCCTCTACCTTTTCCGCATATATCATGCTGATAACAAGTAAAGCAATCGGCAGGTTGAATACTGCCCATTGTAAATTGTTGAGTGAAAACTTGGCTATCCACTCACTTACTGCATATAGTCCGCCTCTAATTCCTGATGTCCGGCTCATCTGTCTCCCCTTCCTATCTGAAGAAAACCCCTTTTGCTGGAAAAGGGGTTTATAACTATTTATTTAAGACTTAAGCCCACCACATCTCACCTGGTGGTTCTTCGATCAATACAGATCTCAGGTTTTTCACTGCCTGACTGAAACCTTCGTTAATCGACATGATCGGGTCTTCATGCTCGATGCTGATTACATGATCATAGCCGTAGGTTCGTAAAGCACTTACAATATTCGACCATTCCTGTGTCCCGTGACCATACCCAACAGAACGGAAGGTCCAGGCACGAGTTCTCACATTTCCATAAGGTTGCATATCCGTTAGACCGTACATATTTACATTTTCCTGATCAATATACGTATCCTTCGCATGGAAATGGTGAATGGCATCTGCATTTCCAAGAATCTTAATCGCAGCTACTGGATCAATACCCTGCCACCAGAGGTGACTGGGATCAAGGTTCGCACCGATCGCTTCATTGGTAGCTTCGCGTAGTTTAAGCATAGTATAAGGCGTATGAACGAGAAAGCCTGCGTGAAGCTCAAGTCCGACTTTAACTCCGTGCTCTTGCGCGAAATCTCCTTGCTCTTTCCAATAAGGGATCAGTTTTTCGTTCCACTGCCATTCTAACACATCTGAGTACTCTGCAGGCCAAGGAGTAACCGGCCAGTTTGGCGCCGTATCATTTTCATGTCCGCCTGGCGTACCAGAAAAAGTATTCACAACTGGAACATCCATTAAGCTTGCCAGTTTAACCGATTTCACAAAAGCTTCGTGAGATTCTTCGGCAAATGCCTGATCAGGGGAAATTGGATTTCCATGGCAGCTAAAGGCACTAATCGTCAATCCGCGGGAATGTACTTTTTCTAAGTATTCATTACGCTTTTCTTCACTTTCAAGCAGCTCATCTACATTACAGTGAGCGCTTCCCGGGTAGCCGCCCGTGCCAATCTCAACTGCTTTAAGTCCAGAAGCTTTTACGTGATCAAGCATGTCTTCAAAAGATTTATCGGAAAATAATACTGTAAATACACCTAGTTTCATGTCATGACTCCTCCATTCATTCGTTTAGTCGAGCTTTACACTTGTTCCGGTTTCACTGCTTAAATAAATAGCTTCCATTAACTTCGTCACCTGGAGAGCCTGCTCAGGCTTGACGATTAATTCATCCTCACCAAGACAGCTGTCGACAAAGTTTTTTGCCTGATACAGACCTGGTTTCGGCTCTCCTTCACGTATCTTCGCTGAACTGTCCCAGAGAGCTCCATATTTAGCCTTGTACAATTCAAAAGGATATACGCTTAATCCACCATCTACTCCAGAGATGCTTAATTTCGTATCATCATCTTTAATATTTGCGGCCCAGGAACACTCAAATTGTAAGGAAAGTCCGTTATCAAACGTAATATAACTGGTTACATGATCATCTACGTCAAACGTCTCGTGATCGAAAGCTCCCCAATCGTTCACCTGGCCCGGGGTCTTACTCAAACGATCATATGTTTTGCCCATAACCTCCACAGGCTTGGGATCATCAAGGAGCCACAGGGCAAGATCAAGAAGATGGCAGCCAAAGTCAATCAGGCTTCCCCCTCCCTGCAAATCTTTATTGGTAAACACACCCCAGCCAGGAACTTTACGTCTTCTCATCGCCTGCACACGCGTGACTAACGGATCGCCAATCTCCTGGTTATCCATTGCTTTTTTCGCAAGCTGAGCTTCCGGAGTAAAGCGGTAATGATAGCCAATGGATAGAAGACGGTCATTCTTTTTGGCTGCAGCTATCATACGGGTACACTCTTCTGTTGTAATTGCCATTGGCTTTTCACAAAGTACATGAACGCCTGCGTTCAAAGCGGCAATCGCAATTTCCGCATGGAACTTATTTGGTGTGCAGATCGTAACTGCATCTACCTTCTGAAAAAGGTCTTCATAATTTTGAAATACATGAGGGATATCGAACAGGCTGGCAGCTTCTTCAGCCCGGTCCTTATTTAGATCCTGTACAGCCGTCAGTACTACGGAATCCTCTAATTGTTGAAAAGAGGGGATATGCCTCCCCTGGGCAATCCCCCCTGCTCCGATGATCCCCATCTTCAATCGAGTCACTTCTTGACCCTTTCTAAACTGCTGATTTGTCTGGTTTCGCCAGAGCGAAGGGCTCCCAAAATGACGTCCAAGGATTTCATTCCTTCTTCTCCAGTGATCAACGGCTCTGTATCATTTTGAATGCTTTCCACAAAATGATCGACCACATGAGAGTTACTCTGCCCGTCTTCGTCATTGGACTGGATCTTGCCGAGCTGATAGTTTACGATATCTCCATTGGTGTACTGGGCAACTAAGGAGTAAATTGGATCATCCTCCAGACGCAAGGTTCCTTTTTCACCATAAATAACGGTTGAATTATCTTCTCCCGGCTGGTAAGCCCAGCTTGCCGTCATGGTACCTACCACTCCTTGTTCACTGCGCAGAATGCAAACGGCATTATCATCCACTGTAATATTTTCTTTAGCATTGTTCTCGATAAACCCGGCTACATCGATAAACTCTTGTCCAAGGATGTAACGAAGTAAATCTGCCTTATGTACTCCGAGGTCCCCCATCGCACCTATAAAGGCTTGATCTTTCTTGAAGAACCAACTGTCCTTTCCTTCTGCACTCCAGCCTTCTGGGCCGCCGTGTCCAAAGGTCGTACGGAAACTGTACACTTTTCCAAGATCTCCAGACGCGATCAGTTCTTTCGCTTTTACGTGAGAAGGAACAAAGCGCTGATTGTGAGCAATCATAAGTTTTTTGTTAGTTTGCTCGGCAGTTTGAATCATTTCTTCCGCTTCTTCTCTAGAGGTCGCCATCGGTTTTTCACATAACACGTGACAGCCTGCTTTGAGGGCCGCTATCGATACAGGGGCATGAAGGTAGTTGGGAAGACAGACGCTTACCGCATCGACAGTTTCGTTCGCTAGTAAGTCTTCATAGCTTGTATAGGCTTTAGCTTCATACTTCTCAGCTACTTCCTTTACTCGCTCTTCCACGATATCGCAGACAGCCGTGATCTCTACATTTTCATTCGCTTCATATTCTAGTAAGTGCCGGTTTTGAGCAATGCTTCCACACCCAAGCACAGCAATCTTCAGTTTAGACATTGTGAAAACCTCCTATTATTTATTAGAAATTTCTTCTAAAGGCTGGGCGTTCCCATATACATGTTTCGGGGTATTCGTGTTATTTACCCATTTGACGCCGTTTCTGATAACATTTTGTATTTCTTTATTATGATAGGTTGGATAGGTTTCATGGCCGGGACGGAAATAGAAAACTTTTCCTCTGCCGCGTCGGAAAGTAGCTCCGCTTCGAAACACTTCTCCACCCTCAAACCAGCTCAGGAATATTAATTCTTCCGGTGCCGGAATATCAAAATGTTCACCGTACATTTCCTCTTTTTCAAGTTCAATATACTCTCCTACACCTTCTGTAATCGGGTGAGTTGGATCCACCACCCATAAACGCTCTTTCTCGTCAGCTTCTCTCCATTTCAAATCGCAGGTCGTACCCATGAGTTTCTTAAATACTTTAGAAAAGTGGGCGGAATGCAGAACTACAAGTCCCATACCTTCAAGAACGCGCTGCTTCACTTTTTCAGCAATTTCATCTTTTACATCTTCGTGTGCTTTATGTCCCCACCAGACAAGTACGTCAGTTTCCGCTAAAACTTCATCCGTCAGGCCGTGTTCTTCCTCATCCAGAGTGGCCGTTTTTACATTTTCATGGTCTTCTCCAAGAAAACCAGCAATAGCTCCGTGAATTCCTTCAGGATAAATACCACTCACTACCTTATTTTCTTTTTCATGGCGATTTTCGTTCCATACTAATACGTTCATCGTTTACTCTCCCTTTCTTATCTCTTTTTTTAATGAGCAGCCCGATCTTCTTCTGGGTCTGTATTTTCCAGCTTAAGTGGCAGGCAGGAATCTCTTTCAACAATAACAGTCGGAATAATGATGCTTTTTTTGATCATCTCCGGATGGTTCAGTAATTCAATTAAGCTTCTCGCTGACTCGTGACCCAGTTGAAATGACTGTGTATCCACGGTTGTGAGAGGAGGCTTGGATAGCCTGGCGATCATCGTATTGTTAAACCCGACGATGCTCATTTCCTCCGGTAAACGAATTCCCTTGTCCTCAAGCGCTCTCATAACCTTCATAGAGTTGTAATCATCCGTAATCACAAGACCTGTCGGCGGTTCGGTCAACTGCAATATCTCTTCCACCACGGTCTCAGCATCCGCTTTTCCGGATTGAATATTTTTCAAATAGTGCATTGGTAGATCTAGTCCATGCTCGCTTAGGGATAATTTAAACCCGGCCAGCCGGTCACGTGCTACTTCATAATGGGAGTCTCCGCCGATAAAACCGATTTTTTTATGCCCCAGACCGACGAGGTAATCGGTAACCTCTTTACTCGCCTGGACATTATCATTATCCACAAACATTGTTTCACTCGTGTGGGTGACAGGTTTTCCAATCATAACGAATGGAAAATTACACTCCCTTAAGTAAGGAACTACGTTGTCATCTTCTCTTGAGTATAGAACGATCACTCCATCCACCCGTTTACCCTGGACCATTTTGACCACTTCCCGGTAGATCGATTCTTCCGTATTACCGGTTGTTAAGTAAATGCTGTAATCCTTCTCATGGCAGGCATCGCTGATCCCTCTGAGCAATTCTGAGAAGAACGGGTTATCGAAAGAATGGACAGAGGCCACCTTTGTCACAATTCCAATCGTTTGTGTAGACTGGCTGACAAGGACCCGGCCATTGTAATTCAGGTGATAGCCGAGCTCATCCATAACTTTACGAACCCGGCGTTTCGTTTTTTCACTGATCCTTGGGCTGTCAGAGATGACGCGGGACACAGTGGACGGGGCAACATTCGCTTTTTTTGCTACATCTTTAATAGTGACAGACACGTTCATCTACTCCTCTGACTCTATTTCACAGCACCCTCAGAAACTCCATTAATGATTTGTTTCTGTGCGAAGAAATATCCGATAATAACCGGAAGAATTGCAATCGTCAGCCCTGCAAGAGCTAAGTGCCATTGTTTCGTGTACTGTCCGAAGAAATAGAACATTTTTAATGGAATGGTGGCATTCGCTTCACTTAATACTAAAGAAGGCAGCAAGTAGTCATTCCAGATCCAGATGGTGTTCAAAATCCCTACAGTCACGGATATAGGTTTTAACAGTGGGAAAATAATATACCAGAACAACTGGAAGCGGCTCGCCCCATCAATGATCGCTGCCTCATCCATTGACTTAGAAACACCTGTCATTGCCCCGTGATAAAGGAAGATAGACAAGCTGCAGCCGAAACCAAGATACATGAAGATTAATCCGCCTGCATTCAGCATGTCCGCTTGTCCAAATATGGACACAAGCGGGATCATAACAGACTGGAATGGAATAAGCATCGCAGCAACAAAAATGAAGAAAATAAACCCGCTTAATTTACTTTTATTACGAGCAAGAGCATAGCCGGCCATGGATGAAAACAAAATGATGATGGCTATACTGCATCCGGTAACAAGAACCGAATTAAACAAGGACTTAAGAAAAGCTAAGTCGACAAAGGCCTGGGCAAAGTTATCAAAAGCCAGTTCAGAAGGGAAGCCTAACACGCCTCCGAAAATGTCACGTTTTGTTTTAAAAGCATTTACAACCATTAAGTAGAAAGGTGCAATCCACAGTAATCCAAGCAGAAGGCCGAGAATTTCAATGGAAAATAAATTCCGTTTTTCCTGATTTTTTTTCATTACATCTCAACCTCCCGTTTCTTGTTGTAATACACTTGGGTCAGTGCGACTACGGCTACAATTAAGAAGAAAATAACCGCTTTCGCCTGCGCATAGGCCATTTGGTTGTCAGAAAATGCGGTACGTACGATCTCCATGGACACCATTTGTGTGGAGTTAAATGGTCCACCATTGGTAAGCGATAAGTTCTGGTCATAAATCTTAAAGGACATAGAAAGTGTCAAGAACATACTGATCGTGAAAGCTGGAGCAACCAGTGGAAACGTAATGTTTTTGAAGCGCTGGAAACTGCTCGCGCCATCAATTTTAGCCGCTTCTATTAAATCTTTAGGAATGTTCTCAAGATAAGCAATGTAGATAATCATAATGTATCCGGCCATCTGCCAGGCTGTTAAAATGACCAGACCCCAGAAACCGGTGTTCGTCGTAGATAACCAGCCATTCAAGCCTTCAATACCGGTTAAGTTAGCTATATCACCAAACACACTGATGAAGATAAACTGCCAGATAAATCCGAGAATCAATCCGCCAATCAGGTTAGGCATAAAGAATACGGTACGTAATAAGTTATTGGACTTAATGTTACGTGTCACAATCAAAGCCAGTCCCATTCCAAACACATTAAGAAGCAGAACAGTGACAACAGCGAATTTGATCGTAAACCAAATCGATTGCATAAACTCATCTTCCTGGAAAAGGTTAATGTAGTTTTGGAATCCTAAGAATTCCGTAGCTGTAAGTCCATTCCAGTTTGTGAATGAATAAATAAAACCATAGATGAACGGAATAACGACAACAATTCCCAACCCGAGGATCACGGGAGTTAAGAATAACCAAAAGGCAAGACTGCGGTTTTTCATGTAAACCTCCTCCAATACTTTACACGTGCACTTTTTAAATAAAAGTCCGTGGTTTATCGATGTGATATCGATTTCATATTCTGATTAAAATAAACATCTCTCCTATTAGACTACCTATACGTCTAAATATCCTAATAGAGGAGATATTTATATGTACCAGCAGGACCGTTTATAAGCGACCCTGCCGGCTGTTTAGTTAAGAACTACTGACGAGCATCTTCCCAGGCTTTCGTTGCCTGCTGTTCAACTTCTTCCCAGGTAATGTCACCTGCGATATATTCCTGCATAGCTACACCTAGAGCATCCTCTGTCCAAGCTGTTGGAGCCCCAAGGAAGACCCAGCCCAGTGTATTTCCTTCTTTTGCATAGTTATAGATTTCCTGAGAAATTGGATCAGCAATTTCTTGATCTTCATAACCTTCATATGCAGGGATAAACTTGAATTCTTCTGTTACGAACTTCTTACCTGTTTCAGAAGTGTACATCCAGTCTAAGAAATCTTTACTTGCCTGCACGACTTCCTCTTCAGACTCTTTATTTACTACCCAGTAGTTAGGAACGCCAACTGGAATGCTTCCTTCATATCCTTCTACAGGAATCGGAAGAAGTCCAACGTTATTTTGCGCGAACTCTTCATCCATAGAGGCAATAGTGTTATACACCCAGTTCCCCTGTTGAATCATTGCTACATTCCCAAGAGAGAAATGCTCCTCAACCTGTTGGGAATAGTCAAGGCTCAATGTTGGTTGAATTGAGTTATCATTTTGCAGGTCTGTGAATCGCTTCATTTGGTCACCCATAGCAAATTCAACTGTGTCAGCTTCATAAGCTTCCATCACATCATGGTTAAACTCATCCGCAAGATAGGCATTAGCCAAGTGGTTACCCATTACCCATTGCTCTTTGGCAGGGAATGCAAATGGCGCTTCAATACCCAACTCGTCCTTTTTACTATCAAGTGTTTGAACAGCTGATTCTAAATCATCCATAGTTTTAATTTCATCTGGATTGATTCCTGCTTCTTCAAAAACTTTCTTGTTATAGAGAAGTCCATAACCTTCCTGGTTAAATGGAAGTCCTAGCACCTGGTCATCCCGCTTAACGCTGGACAAGGTACCTTCCAGAGCAGCACCTGCAGCATCCGTATCGGATAAATCCGCTAAGTATCTCTCATATTCATCTACATCTGTCGGACCGCCAATGTTAAAGATATCTGGTTCTTCTCCTGAAGAGAAGGAAGTTTTCAGTGAAGCACCATAATCATTTCCTCCGCCAACAGTTTTAACATTAATATTCACCTCAGGATTTTCTTCTTCATACATGGAAACCAGTTCTTCAAACTGATCTTTAAATTCGACTTTAAATTGGAAAACATCTACCGTTACCGCGTCTCCAGATGCTTCCTCTCCTCCTGAATCTCCACCGCTGTCGCCTGAAGAGAAGGAGCAGCCTGTTAATGCGATACTAGAAGCTAGAAGTGCAGTAGCAATACCCGAGTAAAACTTTTTACCTTTCATTTTTCCACCCCTATTTTTTCCGAATTATTGAATCCGCTTTCAATACGCGGCAAAAAAATAATCATCCTTGCCACAACTTATAATAGAGAGCGTGCATACGTTTGCACGATTGTTATGTAAAAAAACTCACTAACTAGATGAAAATCTCCTAATCAAATGAGTCTCCCTACCAACGAGCAACTTTGTGAATACGTTTGCACAAAATTCAATAATTCTTTAAGTTAAGTAAATAGTAACACGCGCTTATTAGAAAAACAACATAGAATATTAAAAAAATTCTCGAATTTGGGAACGATACCAATCATGATTCAGCAATTGCTTGTACCATTTAATAGAAAAAAAGTCGGGGAACTTCGCATTCTGCCGGCAATAATTCGACCATTAAAGAAGGTTAAGGACGCCCTGGAGATTGACTTCGAATTATAATACTCAGCCAGAATTTAGTCGAATATATTCTCTTTTTAAAAGCCCATTCACCAGACTGTTTCTTAGAGTACGAAACGTAAACGAATCAAGCATCATGAATTGAGTTTGGTGTTCATAAACTGGAACAGTGGGGTGAACTTATGAATAATAAGAACGGTAAACTAAACTGGAATGCTTTTTCTGAGAATGTTGAGAAAGTGCTGGGTGAAGACTTTTGGAATGATATGCATCATGTTATTCCAAAAAGAGGGCCTGCTTATGATTATTATGAGACAGAGGAAGAAGGCGTTTTAATTGTAGACCTTCCCGGTTATCATTCAAATGATCCACTTCACTTATCCCAGCAGGGAACTCAATTAATTATTAAAGGACAAATCTCCTATCCCTATCCTGTTCCTGAAGAGAAATTGATGCACAGTGAAAGATTGAAAGGCGAATTTAAGCGTATCATTCCCGTCCCTTTTCATTTCACTTATGAAGATGTGCAAACATCCTACAAAGACGGAATGCTGTTGATCAAAATTGCTAAGCGCTCTTCTGCAAATGAAATAGAAATCCAATTTTAATAAAAAACATGGATTTCTTTTTCATAATCCTCTCTTTTTTTGTGAAGCCGTACTTCAATCATCCCATCACTGTACTGAGCGGAAATGTTTCGCCGGCTGGGCTGCCCGGGTAAAGGGATTATCTTCTTCCCTTCTTCTATGCCTTCCACATATAACTTACAGTTACCAAGAGTAAGACGCAGTGCATCCAAGTCCGCTTCTTTAGGAAGTCGAATTTGAACAATATAATAAAGCATTAATTCAACCACTTCATAATCAAAGCCTGTGTTTTCCTTCTGTTCAGGTCCGGAATGGGGCGAATTAAACATATGCTGGGTTGGTTTGAGGGCATCTTCAATCGATTGTTGCACATATTTATTTATGCCTGCCATATCAAACATTGAACTTGAAAAAGGAAGTCCAGGCTGGCCGTCTTTTTGGTCACGGTTCGATTGATTGAACCACTTCATAAACTCTTTCATGCTTACAAAATCCTTTCATACCTTAGTGACAGGAGGTGGATACTATGACTCGTATATCTTTTCATAACCTCACCGTTGATCAAGTCTCCAACTCTTCAGGGATTTACTCGGGCACGAATGTGCAGTCCAAGTTCTCCGCTTATCATCAAAAAAATGAAGGCAGTGGAATGATTATAGGAAACAAAAATGTGCTGCAGCAGAACAGACACCTAATCATTAAAAAGCCAAATCCTCAGGGAGAGTAGCCGTCATGTTTTTTGGCAGACGGAACAAACCATCTCATGATACCGAACAGCTTTACAGAGAGATCTTAAAACTCCAGAAAGCTATAATGGAAAACCAGGGTAAAACCGTGGAGTATCACTTTCATTTTGACCAAGTTGATATCCACGACCCTAAACTTGAACAATTAAGTTTTCAACTGGATCATTTAGATATTGAAGACTTAAGCGGAGCTCTCAATCTAGGAAACAATTTTGGCGTTCAAGTCAAACCATCTTCTAAAGAAAAACCTAAATTGGAAAAAACAAAAGATGGTTTGAAATTTACATTTAAAGAAAAGGAGGAGTAATGTGAACTTTCTTTCTCCTAATTTTTTCATAAGAAATATTCATATTGGAACCGTAGAGGACGCCTCGTGTGTCAATCTCGGAAATAATGCACCCAGCGGGTTCGAAAGTCACAAAAAACATAACCAGGGATTTGGAAATGTTTATGGTGACGGAAATTCTCTCAAAGGTCTGCGCTCCATCTTAAGCGATTCAGCGATTCTGGATATGATGGTGAACAGTAAAGATCATGAAGTACCGGAATGGATTCAAGCGATGGTAAAGAATGAAATGGAAAAGGATGTTCAAGCTTCACCTTGACCTTTTCCATTTGAACTTTTTGTGGTTTCCTGCTTAATAGGCATATCTACCATGTCTTCATCATGGATCACATTTATATTCTGGTGAACGACATTACCGTTTCCAACGATGGTGCCTAAAGCCGAATTCTCTTTTTGATGAGCTGACCAGTTGTTTTGACTATTAGGTCCCACGAAAATCCCGGAACTCATCTTAATCTGATTGACGTTAATGCAATCGAATTGTATCTCCATCGAACCAGCCCCTTAGTATTGAACGTTAGGCTGAGGGTTGTTTACGGTCGGGTTGTTAAACGGCAGATCCACAAAATCATTATCGAATAAAGTATTTACATTGTTGGTGGCGATAAAAAATCCTACTGGGATGCCGGCAGCATTATTATTCTTTCCTTGCCACGTCCAGTCGGGTTGATTATTCTGCCCTGTTGAAATGGTGGAGTTATCATTAAGTGCATTGACAGCAATCTGGTTAAACACTACGGAAACAGGCATTTATTTCACCTCACCTCATTGTTGAAATATCCTATTCCAGGCTGCAAAGGAACGTGTCAGTCACCCAGTTGTTTGATTATTGTTGTCAGCTTGTTTCTCTCCTCTCCATCTCTCCTCTTCCATTCGGTCATAGCAATCCATACACAACTGGCTGCGAACGGTCCAATCGTCTCCCAGAGTGACCAGGTCATCCTCGCTTACTTCCCTTTGACAATTCCAGCAAATTTTATTTCTTCGATTTATATCGCGGAGGAACTCGTCGAATGTTGCCATGTGTTTCTCTCCTTTTTGTTTTGGGGATGTGTAAATCGTTATGGGTTTCAATAAATGAATTATAATATACTGCTTACTCCTTCACGAATGAGTAAGTTATTATCTTTTAAAGAAATAAAGAATTGATTATTTACTTTTTTATAAAGAAATATTTAATTTTTAAAGGTGTTCTTCTCTCAAATATCTAATGTTGTATAAAGGTAATTATTATTAGAAATGGGGATTTTCAAATGCAAACAATACCAGTTGCCGCACAAATGTACACATTAAGAGAAGAATCTCAAAAAGACTTTGCAGGTACTGTAAGAAAAGTAGCAGATTTAGGATTTGATGCTGTAGAGTTTGCCGGTTTCGGCGGCTTGTCAGCCCGTGAAATTAAAAGTTTACTTGAGGAAACGGGGTTACAAGCAGCTTCCTGCCACGTCCCTCTGGAGGATTTAAAAAACAATCTAGAACAAGTTATTAACGATCAGAAAACGATTGGAAGCTCTTATATCGTCTGCCCTTACATAGACGACCGTGAGGAAGAAGACTATCAAGAATTGATCTCTCTTTTAGATCATGTGGGCGAGCAATGCCGAAAGGAAGGCATCACGTTGTGTTATCACAACCACGATTTTGAGCTGAAGAAGCTGTCTGATGGACGTACAGCTCTTGAAACAATCTTCGATGATACTCAAGCTGAAAACTTAAAAACAGAATTTGATATTTACTGGCTGAAAAAAGCAGGGGAAGAGCCAGATCAATGGTTGAAACGCTACCAGGGGAGAAGCCCCTTATTACACTTAAAGGACATGACAGTGGATGAGGAGTCTTTTTTTGCTGAACTTGGTACAGGCGGTGTAGATCTGGATGCTGTATTCCAAGCTGGCGAAGAAGCAGGAGTGCAGTGGTGGATTATTGAGCAGGATGAGAGCAGGCGTACTCCACTTGAGAGTCTCGCTATCAGCATGGACTATATTAAACAAAAATTTAAATAAAAATAAGGCGCAGACTTTTTAAATAAGTCTGCGCCTTTTCTCCGTATGTAAAAAAGCCTGGGTTCACTTTTTGAACCAGGCCCAATTATTTACTTTGATGGATCTTCCATTTATTAAATTCCAGATATTCGCGAAATTGGTCTTTAGACACTCCTGAATTCATTGCTTCTTGAACGAGTTCCAACCAGTCATCATCAAGCGTTTCATCTTTTGCGTCTGATTCTCCATGAAGAAGAAAATTAATCGAGACATCCAATTCTTTTGATATTTTTTCCAAAAATTGAATCGATGGATTGGTCTGGATATTACGTTCAATGGAGCTTAGGTATGACTTTGCAACCCCTGCCCTCTCAGCTAATTCAGACAGCGACATATGACGGGTTTTGCGAATTTGTTTGATGCGTTCACCGATCATATTTTCACCTACTTTCTTACATAGTATGAGTATAGCATATTTTATGAGTACGTTCTATTTAAAGCACAAAAATCAGTAAGTAGACCTATTCTTGAACATTATAACTCATTCTTTTGTATCTTATAACACAATAGTGATCCGGAACACCTATGTAATCCATTCCTATTATATTCATCGGCTAAGAACTCATTTATTAAAGTTTTTTATAATGAAAGATCAACGATTTTATGTGTGAGACTTTCTTCAATCAGATATAATAAGGATAAATACAAAATAACAGGTGATTGCTATGAACGATCTCGTTGAACGTTTCGAAGTAGCCTTTAATCAGATCCACCAGCATCTTAAAGAATTTAATGGGTACCCGAAAAATGATAACTTCGTTGAATTATTGCAGCGAAGCAAGCTAAAGCACAGTGTGATCCGCGTCCACTTTGACCTTTTAAAACAGTACGCAAAACTTCGAAATGCGCTTGTCCATGAGAGAATACGTGATGATTATTATATTGCCACTCCTCATTTGGAAGTTGTCGAGAGTTTGGAGCATATTAAACAAACGCTTGATCAACCTCCAGAAGCGCTTGAATTTGCTACTCAGCCGGTCATCTTCTTTAAAGACACCAGCTTATTGACTGAAATTATGACTGCCTTTGACAAACAAGAGGTTTCGCAATTTCCTATCTACAGTGGGGACCATGAATTCCTCGGTTTACTAACGAATGACGGAATTGTTCGGTGGATTTCCCGGTCAGTGGAGCACAGTGTAGTGAATCTTGAGAATGTTACTGCCAAAGATGTACTTGCAGACGGGTTAAATCCAAGTGTAGAGTTTCTATCGTCACACGGAACAGTATACGAATTAGAGGAACGATTTGAAAGAAGCCTGGAAGAAGAACGTAAGTTAAAGGCTGTCATTCTCACCGAGTCCGGTCACGCCAATGACTCCCCTTTAGGTATCGTAACCACATGGGATTTAATAAAGGTGGATCGGAGGAATGAGGATGAGTGACCAAAAAACAACTGTTCGGGAGTTTTTCAAGTTTATTAAGGGTGGGTTTCCTTCCAAATGGATTCTCACCCTGGCTATCGTCCTCAGCCTTTTTGAAACAGCCGCAAGCCTGGTGGTGCCATTATTCACCAGGAATTTAGTAGACGGGCTGTCTACAGGTTCTTTAAGCACCGGACTTATTACCTTTCTTATCATAACCTTTGTGATCCAAACGGTTTCCAGCGGCTTTTCATATTACTTGCTTGCTTATATTGGAGAGCACATCGTTTCATACATAAGAAGGCAGTTGTGGGAAAGGGTTCTTCATCTGCCGGTTGCTTATTTCGATGAACATGAATCCGGTGAGACGATGAGCCGGATCACACAAGATACAAACACCGTCAAAAATTTAATCACCAACCATCTGGTCACTTTTATAACAGGGATTATATCCATTATTGGAGCAATAGTAATTCTGTTAACCATTGACTGGAGAATGACTGTCATCATGCTTGCCGCTGTCCCCCTTTCGTTTCTTATCATACTTCCACTAGGACGCATGATGTACCGTATATCTAAAAAAATGCAGGATGAAATGGCTGACTTCAGTGCAAATTTGGGTCGAGTTCTAAGCGAGATCAGACTCGTAAAGTCCTCCAATGCGGAAGGGGCTGAAAAAGATAAGGGCCGCGGAGGAATTGACCGTCTTTTTACTTATGGATTAAAAGAAGCACGAATTCAGTCCGTCATATCTCCATTTATGACGACGATTATTATGGTCGTGCTCGTTGTACTTATTGGCTATGGAGGGGTACGTGTAGCTTCTGGGGAGCTGAGTGCGGGTTCTCTTGTTGCGATTATCATTTATATGTTTCAAATTATTGTTCCTTTCAGTCAAATGGCTACATTCATGACCGCTTTCCAGAAAGCTATGGGGGCTACAGAGCGCATTCAGAGTCTGTTAAAAACACCGGCAGAACACAATATTCAGCCCGGTATGTTTGAGATGAAACCTCTTCAGTTTCATCAAGTGTCCTTCTCCTATGCGGACAGTCAGATGGTTTTACACGATTTGAATTTTACGGTTCAACCAGGAGAAACGGTCGCTCTTGTTGGTCCAAGCGGCGCTGGAAAAACAACTGTATTTTCTTTAATCGAGCGTTTCTACGCCCCAGTTTCGGGTGAAATTCGGATGGGGGACACGCCCATCGAATCGATTAACCTTTCTGTGTGGCGGCAGTCGATTGGCTACGTTTCGCAGGAAAGTCCCATTATGGCAGGATCGATCCGTGACAATGTGTGTTACGGTCTCGACCGGAACGTGACCTATACAGAAATTGAAAAAGCCTTGCATCAGGCCAATGCCTATGAATTTGTACAAGCTTTGCCGGCACAGTTAGAAACTATGGTCGGCGAACGAGGCATCAAGCTTTCTGGAGGTCAGAGACAGCGAATAGCCATTGCTCGTGCATTGCTGAGGAATCCTGCCATTCTGCTCTTAGATGAAGCGACCTCCAACCTTGATTCAGAATCGGAAGCTGCTGTGCAGACAGCCCTAAGGACCCTTATGCATGGCCGTACTACGTTTATCATTGCCCATCGGCTGTCTACTGTAGTGGAAGCTGATCATATGCTTGTTTTTGAAAAAGGACACGTCACTGGACAAGGGACCCACAAAGAGCTCTATGATCAGAATTTAATGTACCGACAGCTAGTGGATCAACAAATCATTTCTTAAAAAACCCAGATTATTAGCGAATTTTCTGTTCTGGGGAGTATTTTTTGTTGTACCAAGCCTTTAGGAAGTATATCATTAGATTAACTACACTTATGTAAAGGGGCATGGTGATGGCAGATGAACGCAGAATCGAACCATTCCGCTACTCATTTAATGAACCGCTGCCAGGGTTTTATAATAAAAAATTAAGCCCGCATATTTCCGGTCCGCTGCAGGTAAAAGATATCAGCTTGAACGGTCTTCGCTTTTCCTGTGATGAAAATCCAGAACTCTGTATGAAAGATGAGGTTCTTCTTTCGTTTATTTATCATAAAGATACGTATTCAGCAGAAGGACGTATCATCTGGATCAGTTCAGAGAATGGGACTATGACTTGTGGGGTTAACATCTTTAATTTTCCCGAGTCTCTTCGCAATGAAATTTACCGCTTAGGTTATTCCCTTAACAAAAATAAGAACTTTATATAATCAAAAGCTTCCCCCTTGGGAGGCTTTTTTTGAATATAAAAATAGCCACCTCAGGTCATCCAATATTTGGATGACCTGAGGTGGCAGGTTTTGGTTTTTGGGTTTTAGGTGATGGGGAGACCTGTTATTTCGAAGTTGGAACCGTTTTGGAAGGTTCTGATTCATTTCCTTCTAAATCGACCGTCGTTACGTAATACTTATATTGTGAAACTTCCGAGTCTGCATACGATTTTCTTTCATGATTCGAGATACTGGCAACTTTCTCAAATTCCTCTCCATTCTTACTACGATAAACTCTGTAACCCGCTACATAATCTTCACGCACAGCGTACCACGTAACCAGAGTTCCGTTGACTTCAACATTCGCAGGTGCTTTAATATCAGACTTTTTCTTTTCAGGTTCTTTCAGAATCGAATACACGACCAGCCGGTCCTGGTGACCTCCCTGATCACGTATAAACTCTCCCGTGCAGGTAATGAGATTCAGCCTTCTTTCATCAGTAGGACCAAAAATCCGGCTGATCGGGGAATCGTTCTCCGGGTAGCTTTCTAATTTCTGCACGACGTATGTTTTCTTCTCGCCGTTTTTATCGGTGACTATAATTTCATCCCCTTTTTCAAGCTTGTCCAAGTCATAGAAAACCGCTGGACCTGTACGACTGTCCACATGGCCGGCAATTACTGAGTTCCCGACATTCCCAGGTTCCGTACCAGGCTCAAACCAGCCTGCTTTGTCCGGGTCTTCAGGTACTCCCATTTGTCCATTATCCAGGACACCGACCGATTCAATTTCAGAGTTCACATCAATAGCAGGAATTTGAATATTTGCTGGAATTATCCCAGTTTCTTCCTGGTCTTCTTCTTTCACCACTTCAGACGAATTCATGTCTTTATCTTTATTGATGACTGTGAACTCCCCGCCAGCCACCTGTTCCTTAAGTTTCTCTTCAAGAGGTGTAATATCTGAGGCTTTGACCTTAGGATTTTCGATTCTCTCTACTTGAGTGTCCGATTTTGAACTGGTCAGATTCGCCCATACATTCGTTTCATATCCAACCATGAGAAGAGCTGCTATACCTACGATTGTAAAGTAAACCTTCCACTTCATTTCCATAACCCATCACCTTTTTTATTTATTGAATATCCATTCTTTAAAACCACTAAGAAGAGAGGAATTTCCTCTCTTCTTTAGTCTAACGAACCAGCTCTTGGGAAGCGAATTTATTAGTTAGATTTCTTTCTGTAAAGCACTCCACCTGAGGCAAGAGCAAGGATTCCAAATGCAGCCCAGGCCCATACAGAGAGTGAGCCTCCTTCACTCATGCCTCCCATACCTGTATCAGGCATTTCTTCAGGCATTTGATCGTTAGCGGACTGGTCAGGCATTTGTTTAGCAATCGCATCTCCAAGAGTTTCACCGATACCAAACATAAATCCATAGCCCTCACGGAAGCTGGTGTAAGCTGCTTCATAATCTTCCGCTACATAGTGATCAAACGTTTCAAGTACATCTTCTTCATGTTTCCATACAGCTTCAGTTGCTGCTTCTTGTGGAAGATTGTCTTCCGTAGCTGAAGCTAAGAAAGCACCGAAATCTTCAGCAAACATTTTCAAGCTTTCTTCCGCGTCCATACGAGCTTCTTCATTGCTTTCTAAAGCTGCTGTTACAATTTCAGATTGAGCCGTGATATGATCCTGCTGCCACACTTTTTCAAACTGGGCTGCTCCTTCTTCTCCGTAAAGGGACTCGATCGTTGCTGTAAAGTCTTTCGTATGCTCATTTTCAGCCCAGGTTACAAAGTCATAATCAGGCGCCTGGTTGAATCCTTTTTGCATTTCAAGAGTGGCTAAAGCAAAGTGCTCAGATGCCAGTGCGTTCAAGTTAGAACGCAGATCTGCTGCCTTAGCACCTGCTTTTGTATAGTCAAATTTCTCTGGCATTTGAGTCGTAATAGCTGTGGAAAGGGCTTTGCTAATATCAAACATGCGATGGAACCCTTCGCGGAACGACTGGTAAGCCTTCTGGTATTCTTCATTTACATAGTGGTCAAAAACATTAATGACATCCTGTTCATGAGCCTCCAGTACTTTCTTTGCTGCTTCTTCTGACAAATTTCCCTCTGTTGCTTTTGCTAAGAATGCTCCGAATTCATTTACGAATTCTTCTACCTCTTGTTCAGCCGCTTGGCGGGCTTCCGGGTCATCATTCTTTGCGGCTTTCACAAAATCATCGGAGTAATCATTATGTCCTTTGAAAATGTCCTCGAACTGGGCCGCTGCTTTTTCACCGTACACAGAAGCGATTGCCGGTATCATATCCTGCGCATTTTGATCCAGCTTATTCCAAACCTGGTCGGCGTCTTCAGCCTCCTCATAGGATTTCATCATAAACGTGGTAGCCAGCACAAAGTGTTCTGATAACAGCTTGTCCAAATCCGCTCTTAGATCCGCGGCAGGAGTTTTAACCGTGGCCTTCGTCTCCCCGTGGTTATCAGCCAATGCAGCTGATGGCGCTAATAGCAGTACGGCCATCATAACGACAAGAATTTTCTTTAATGTTTTCAATTCCTCATCTCCTTTATCATTTTTTATCATTCATCGGCAGAAGACTCCCTCTTCAAGCGCCGTGTCGAAGACCGGTGGTAAGGGGGAGATGAATGCCGTCGCCGTAAGGCGAATGCCTTTGAATATTCACATAGCTATCGTCTAATAAAATTAATTGGATCACTTTTTAATAAAATTTTTTTAGTGAATTTATTTGGAAATAAAAACCACCTCAGGTCATCCATTATTTGGATGACCTGAGGTGGTAATAAATAGGTGTCTTAATCTGTTGTTTCTTTCGTTTTGTTCTTACGAAACTTGCCGGTGATTTTGTTCGATAAATCATCAAGATATGTGTAAACCACAGGGATTAAAACAAGGGTAAAGAAACTGGACACCGTTAAGCCGAAGATAATTGTAACGGCTAGCGGCTGCTGAGCTTCCGCACCGCGGCCAATCCCTATGGCCAGCGGCACCATACCAAGTACCGTGGTCAGAGTTGTCATAAGAATAGGACGAAGACGGTTCGGTCCAGCTTCAAGGATGGCTTCGTAACGATCATAAGATTTCCTTCGCAGGATATTAATGTAGTCAACAAGGACAATGGCATTGTTGACCACAATACCCGCGAGCATGATAATACCTACGAACGCTGGCAGACTGAACGGTAAATTCGTAATAAACAGCCCGCCGGTTATCCCGATTAAAGTTGCAGGTAATGAGAACATAATGATGAACGGAAACAGGAAGTTTTCAAACTGAATCGCCATTACGGCGTAGACCAGGAAGAGAGAGAAGATTAAAGCTAAGGAGAGATCTCCAAAAGCTTCCTGCATATCCTGTGCTTGTCCTCCAATTTCGAAGGAATACCCATCAGGCATATTCAAGTTCTCCAGCTCCTCGCGAACATCCTCTGTCACGCTTCCGAGGTCTCTGCCTGCTACTTCCGATTCCACATTTACTTGCGGCTGCTGATCTTGGCGAAGCAGCGTAACAGGACCCTGGACTTGTTCTAGTTCAGCAATGGAAGCAAGAGGAACTAGACCTCCATTAGGTGTTTGCACCGTCATTCCTTCCAAGTCAGCAATTGTCTGTCTCTCATCTTCCGGTAAAATCAACCGTACATCAAGTTCGTCACCGCCCTGGCGATATCGGGTAGCGATTTGCCCGTTAAACGCAAGCTGAGTCTGCCCGATTACTTGCTGGTAGGAAAGGCCATACTGCGCAGCTTTTTCACGGTTTACATTAATACGCATTTCCGGACGCCCTTCCTCCGTAGAAGAAGTAGCATTACTCACCCCGTCAACTTGATTCATGACATAAGAAACCTGGTTGGCTAACTGAGAAAGCACTTCAAAATCATCACCGTTCAGCTGGACTTGCAGCGGTGCCCCTGTTCCCAGTCCTGCATTCAATTCGGTTACTTGAACCTCAGCACCAGCCAGACCGCTCAGAGATTCATCCAGCTGTTCCATTACTTGCTGTGTAGTCCTCTCACGTTCTGAAGGGTCCACCAGTTGGATGGTATAAGAAGCCTGATCAGAAGAGCCGTTACCAACGCTCCCCATGCCGCCTCCCCCAACAGACAGATAACTGACATCAATGACGTCTCCGAACTCTTCTATTCGTGAATCAATTTGATTTGTGAATTCTTCGGTATCTTCAATAGATGTACCGGCCGGCATTTCTACACTCACTTCAATTTGACCCTGGTCAGAAGGAGGTATGAATTCGGTCCCAATTAGCGGCACTAAAGCGGCACTTCCGGCTATTAAAGCCACAGTAATGGCAATTGTTGTCTTTCTGAATTTTAAAACCCGGCGCAGTAAAGATCGATATTTATCATTTACTTTATCAAGAAATCGATCGAACCAGTAACGCCGTCCGCTATCTTTCAATGATTTGGTCAGCAGTTTTGAAGAAAGCATAGGGATTAGCGTGACGGATACCGCAAGTGATGCAATTAAGGCAAACATAATGGTCAATGCTAAAGGTGTAAATAACTCAGAAGCAATCCCCTCAACAAAGATGATCGGTAAAAAGACCACCAGGGTCGTAGTAGCTGATGCCACTACAGCCGGAGCCAATTCAGATGCTCCTTCTTTAGCAGCCTCTACCATTGAGTAACCACGCTGCCGGTAGCTGACGATATTTTCTAGTATGACGATGGAACTATCGACCATCATCCCTATCCCTAAAGCAAGTCCACCCATCGTTAACACATTCAATGTTTCCCCTGTAAAATACATAAGGGTAAAAGTTGAAATAATTGCAATCGGTATAGAGATACCAATGACAAGAGTGGCCCTGATACTTTTCAGGAACAATAGTAAAACAAGAATAGAGAAAATGCCGCCGAGAATAATGTTCAGCACGACACTATTAATCGAGATCTTAATGAATTCGGATGTGTCCAGTACAATCTCAGAACTCACATTTTCCGGAAGGTCCGCACTTCCTTCATTCAATGCCTCACGGACATTATCGGCAGCTTCTACGGTATTCGCATCGGTTTTCTTAAGGACCGAGAGTACAACCGAAGAAGAACCATTTACTTTTGCAACTGTATTAGAATTGGTGAGCTTCTCTTCCACCTCGGCTATTTGATCCAAGGTTACCTGCGCACCGGATGGAGATTGCAGAATCGTACTACGAACATCTTCAATCGACTCAAACTCTCCATCGATTCTGATCTGCAGGTCTTTTTGTCCTTTATCTACAGCCCCTGCAGACGCCGCCTGATTGGAAGCATTCAATGTTTGAACAATGGTTTGGGAATCAAGACCGTACTGAGCCATCTGGGCACGATCTACCAGTACTTGAACTTCTCTTACCTTGCCCCCTTCAATACTTACAGACGCCACACCTTCCTGTCTTTCCAGGAAAGGTACCAGCCGGTTCTCAGCCACTTGCTGTAATTCTTCCGGGTCATCTCCTGACAATCCAATCGTCATAATTGGAAGCTGCTGCGGATCAAAACGAAGAACACTAGGTTCTCCCGCTCCATCCGGAAGCGCAGCCTGTGCCTGGTCTACATTTTCCCTTACTTCAAGCAAAGTACTATCGAGGTCTACTCCCGTATTAAATTGCAAAAGAACGAGCGAAGCCCCAGCCTGCGATTGGGACTGGAGCACTTCAAGACCTTCAATCGAACTTACAGAGGACTCGACGGGTCGACTAACCAGTTCTTCTACCTCTTGCGGTGCTGCTCCTTCATAAGAAGTAGAAACCACAGCAATAGGCAGGTCAATTTCCGGATATAGATCAATCGTCAAGCTTCGTAATGAAACAAATCCTAAAGCAAGAATAGCCGCGACAATCATGATAACCCCTACTGGGCGCTTGACAGACAGATTAACTAGCTTCACTCTGTTCGTCCTCCTCCATGATTGTCACTTTCCCACCATCTGTCAGCGTCAACTGACCGGTGGTGATAACTTGAGCATCTTCAGGGAGTTCAGCATTTATCGCTGTGCGATCGGTTTGTGCTTCTACTACCTCAACATTTACACGCACCGCTTCTCCATCTACCACATGGTAAATATAAGATTCATTGCCTTCTTCCATTACTGCGTCAGTAGGTACAACCAGGCTATTTTCAACCACCGTTTCAGGCAGCAAGAAGGTTGCCATCATTCCTGGTTTGATGTTCTCCTCGTCATTATCAACCGTAGCTTCGACAGGATACAATCCAGTGTCGTCCGGCACAGATGAAACGGATTCTACAGTGGAAGTAACTTTCTCATCGAACGTACTAATTTCCACTTCCACTTCATCTCCATTATTGAAAAGAGAAAGCTGTTCAGCTGTAATCGATGCTGTAACCGTCATAGGATTCAACCCCACTATAGTAGCAAAGGGCTGCTGATTCGTTACGAGAGCTCCTTCTGTTGCTTCAAGGGAAGCAATCTCACCAGTAGCCGGTGCTGTAATTATCTGGTTTGAGGTCTGATCCTGAGTTTGATTCAACTGAACATTCGCTTGTTCTACTTGCAGCTCAGCCTGGTCGACAGCAATCCGCGCCTGTTCCAGCTGCTGTCGAGCCTGGTCCACCTGGGCTTCTGCTTGAGCCACACCAGAAGAAGATTGCTGAGCACCTCCCTGCAGCTGCTGAAGCTGAGCCTGAGCCTGGTCCGCACGGCTTTGGGCTTGCTGATGGAGAACCTCAGGGATAATACCTTCTTCGAAAAGAGATTTTGTTTGGTCTGCAAGTCCCTGCGCTTGCTCGTATTGCTGCTGAGCCATCTCTTTCGCCTGCTCATTTTGACTATCTTGTGCATCTTCCGCCTCTTCAGCTAATTCCAGCTGATCTTGCGCATTTTCCAGACCACTTTCCGCCTGCTCTTTAGAAATCTGGGCATTCTCAAGCTGTTTTTCTGCTTGGCGCACGGCTATTTGCTGCAGTTCAACCTGGCTTTCTCCATCCCCAGGATCCACCACGCCTATTTGCTGCCCTTCTTCAATCCGATCTCCTTTGGAAACGTTCAGTGTTACAAGCTCGCCGGGAGTTTCAGAAATAACTGGGGTAGTATCAGAGGTTGTAGTTCGTCCAATTACTTCTCGATTTATGACAAAATCCTCTGTCTGCACTTGTTCAACTTCAACAGGAGTTTCTCTCTCCGTGGTTTCTTCCTCCGTGTCCTCATTAGAACAAGCGGCCAGAAAAATTAATAAAACCATCAGTACGGCTATCCTTTTCATGTAAGACTTCCTCTCCTTATATGTCTCTAGCACTTCCATCGTTAAACTATATGTAAGATAAGTAAAATCCGCATCCTTCACACCGACCCAGCTTTTCGTTCCTTAACCTGAATATTCATTTTGACCAAGTAGTCATAATTATGAATAATGTTACTAAAGTACGAGTGGTAATGCAACTTGTAGAAAACACTCTAAATATGACAATATTGTGTCACAATTTGGAAAATGACCAAGTCAGCCTTCGGAAAAGGAAGCCATAAAAAAACCGGATCCTTCTCCCGGATCCGGTTTTACGTTCACTGTATAATGTTTCCGAGCTGAGCGGTCATTAAGTCCAACTTTTTGACCTTCGGAAGATTATTGCCTCGGAAGCGTTCATCAAAGTGCTTGAACATGGGTTCCATAGCTTCATCATCAATTAATTCAGCATAAGTTCTGTAGGTGTGCTGGTATTGTTTCATGTAACGTTTCATCTTCTTCTCAAAACCGGACAAGTGATAAGTTGAAGAAAAGTCGAATGCTTTCACAATATCACTATCATAGGATGGGAATTGAGGGTTAATTGCATGCAGCATGGAAGCTGCTAATGGGAACTGCATAGTCGGGTTGCCCTTGTGATTTTTAATTTCGTACAAGCTTTTTGTGATTTGTACAATGTTAGGTTTTTCTTCTTTTCGCTGCTCTTCCATCAACTCAAAATAGGACGTTTCGAACTCACTGGTTAAGCTTGGATTGTCTAATCGGAAAAAATGACGGAAGATAAATTGATATAAGGAATCATCCGGTACGTAAGTATTCTGGAACTCCCTGTGAAGATAGAGGTAAACGTCCAGTTTTTCCTGTGGAATTTTGTTGACTACACCTTCAAAGTCTTCTAAAAGTAAGTCCTTTAAATCGCTTGCCGTTCTGTATTTCATTAATAATCACCTCTATTCGCTTATTCCACACCAATAAAACCAAAAAACGTAAAATTGTAAAGTATTTATTAATGTGTATCTTACCTCTATTCTACATAAGCAAAACGGATTTTCCAATCAATTTCAAATAGTCGGACTTAGTTTTAAAAAGTCCGGAAAATTGTTTACTTTTCATTATTCTTACCGATATAACGTTTAAACGGCTGGACAACATATTTCTAACTGCTTAAGTATGGTCATTAGTGATAGATCAGCAGTCCATCAACATAGTCGAAGTAAAGCCTGTGATCTGTATGTATTCCTATTGGAAAGAAGGGGATCTATTGAATCAGAAGGCAAAAACATTGGCGGCCAGCGGATTTATTTCATTCCTTTCAGGAATTGGAGTATTTTTACTCGACTTTCTGTCGGCCTTACATTTTCATTTGCCTCTTTTAACTCTGGGCGGCATATGTTTGATTACTATTGCGGTGTTCTTTTCTTATAGCAGCCATAAGAAAAGCCGCTAATTTTAGCGGCTTTTTCGTTATTGATTCTCATCATTTTCGTTTTCTGTCATGTCATTATCCATGGTATCTTCATTCGTCATATCTTCTTCGGTGGCATCATTTTCTCCATCAGTCTTATCTTCTTGGTTCATATCTTCTTCGTTACCCTCATTCATGCCATCTTCATTCATTTGATCCTCTTCTTTGTTCTCTTCCTCGTTCATGTTTTGTTCTGTGTCATTTTCTTCTTTACCCATTGGATCTTCATCTGTACCGCAGGCACCTAGAAGGGAAACCAGCAGCATAGCAATTAGTAACTTAATTGATAGAGATTTCATTTGTATTCCTCCTTTTTAATGATTACGATCAGTAGTATGTCCCCGCTGGTAAAAATCATCCATTTTTCCCCAAAAAAAATTCCGGCCGAAGCCGGAGTAATTTGATGAAACTTTAATTGTTCTTCTGGTATTCAATGGATCGGATCAAAAAGGCAGCAAACTGCTCTCTTGTCACTGTTTCTGATGGACCGTACTGGTCAGCACTCACACCAGAAGTTATCCCTGCGTGATACAGTCGGTTTACCGAATCATCGTACCAAATACTCTCTTTTACATCCACAAATGGATGGTCTTTCGAAGTCTTCTCGAAATTATAAACATTCTGCAGCAGGACGGCCATTTCACTTCGCTTCAGGTCATCTTCTATATGAAAGCGTCGTTTCTCATCCCCGTTAAAAATTCCTTCATCAGCTACAGCAGCGACAATATCAAAATAACGGTTTTCAGAAGAGACGTCCACAAAACCAGGATCCGGACGACCAGTCAATGCAAGATCCTCAGCACGTACAAAAAGCATAGCAGCATGGATACGAATTAAATTCTCTTTCATCCCAAATTTATCTTCACTATGGCCTCTGAGTATATTCATATCGTATAATTGATCAATACTTTCCTCGGCATAATGACCAGCAGGAACATCTTTAAATTTATTTCTTAAATAATTTGATGCTACATAGCCCTTGGTTCCGTTCTCTTTTGCGACTTTATACCAGACAAAGGGATTTAAACTGTCAGGACTTTTTTCATACGTATAGGAGCCTTCAATCGTCAAATGTTCTCCCTCTTTCACTTTCCCTATTACGTTCAAGTTGGAAGTAGTAGGTTGAGAACGCAAGTTAACTTCTTGAACTGCTCCAACGGTTTGTCCCTTTTTATAAAAGTAGTTGGAAGAAGTAAATGGCTCCAGGAAACGATAATCCATGGTTACAAACCTTATATTATCTTTTTTTGAAGGATCATAGTCAAAATCATCCCTTGAAAAACCTAATTCACCAAGCTCACGATCCATATTTCTTTCAATGATCTCGAATACTTCTTCTTGATAAGCTTCTTTATTTTCATCACCATTCTCCTGAATAACCGGGCTATTCACTGGTTTAATACCATTATAAGCCATAACCGCGAAATACCAGTTCTCAATATAATTTCTATGGTACGCGTTAACAGAGCTTTCACTTTTATTGATGGATGGCAGGTCATTTCGTTCGTACATTTGGTTTAAGATCTCGACACCAGCTTCAATATTATATACAATATCCTGCTTTAAAAGTGAATCATCATAGTTATCCTTCTGTGTCACTTGCATAATCCCAATACCGCCATCTTCGGAAATAAGCGGCTTGTTGTTTTCAAACTGTTTCCAGGCACTTTCCTTTTCGGCTACAGCTTTAACAATTTCAGGAGGTATATCGTATTTCACAGCTGCTTCTGTTAAAAGACAATTGATGATTTGCTGATCAGGGTTCACGACCCCTGATTGTTCGAAGCTGCACTTATCTCTGATTTGTGTGTCTGCATGTACAGTTGGAATTAGAAAAATATTCATAACGACCAGAAAAGCCAGGACTCCAAAGGCTTTAAAATAATTTTTAATGCGAAGCCACTCCTTCTGCTAGATTAATAGATTTATTTTCTCAATGCTCAAATTATACCATTTTATTCCTTTTAACCCCACAAAAAAAATGCCCCGGATTCCAGGATCCGGAGCATTCAAATTATTTCAAAGCGAACATAATCTCAGCCTCACAGGCTACTTCCCCATCTACCGTTGCTTTCGCTTTTCCTTTCCCCATCGGTCCTTTCAGCCTGACAATGTCAACTTCGAGTTTTAACCGGTCGCCTGGTTTTACCTGGCGTTTAAAGCGGCACTTATCTATGCCTGTGAAGAAGGCGAGTTTGCCCTGGTTTTCTTCTTTCTTAAGCATAGCCACCGCTCCCATTTGAGCTAAGGCTTCTGTAATTAATACGCCTGGCATAACCGGATAATCAGGAAAGTGCCCCAGAAAAAAAGGTTCATTCATCGTTACATTTTTGTATCCGACAGCGCGCTCACCTTCTACAATCTCTTCCACTTGATCAATTAGCAAAAACGGATATCTGTGCGGAATAATTTCTTTAATTTCTTGGATATCTAACATACATGCAGCTCCTTTTTTTCAATCTACCCTTATTATATAGATGGATAGCCCTCTCGACAAAATATAATTGAAACAACCCTTCAAAACAGATTCTATAAGTTCATATTTTTGATTATTGTATATAAGCTCCCGATACTGGAAGACTCAGTTTCGGGATAGTCTGGGTCCATTACGTTAAATCGGGAAGGGCTGGTGGGGAAATAACTCGCTTTCCTATGGGGGAAACGGTGAGCTTCCTTGGATCGCACCTAGTTCCTTCTCCCATGGGAGTCTCGCTATTTCCCCACCAACCCAGCATGATTAAGAAAAAGGGACCCTTCCAGAAGAGAAAAATTCTCCTGCTTAACCTTAATTAAATGCTTCTCTGACAGGTTATTGCGAGTAGTTACATTTTGAAAATAGGTTCAAATTCCACTTCACGCAGGTGATGTTAGAAGTGGTTTTGAGCTTCTGATTTGGCAAGGTCCGGAGAGGGACGATGGAGACTCCTCCGGGATGAACATGATCGTTGAGATCCCGGAAGTCGAAGACTGAGGAGGCTCAGCACAGATGAGGTTCGACTAAGAACGCCACGTCGTGTGGCAACGTCGAACGACCCTGCATCGTGCAGGGCCGGAAAGCGAAATCGTCCCCCGAAGGACCTTCCTCATAACCAATATCTCGAAACTGAGTCTTCCACAATCCGGCCCTTTAGTGCAAGAATCCTTATATGACAAACCACCCCTGTTTAGCAGTCTTACACTAAAAAGATATACACGAGTAACACCAGAAAGTAATAAACCGCTGTGACTGAAGTAGTCACAGCGGTTTATTTTAGGACGAACGAGTTAATTCTTTAGTATTTTCCTGCTTGGCGGGAACCGATCGCTCTCCGTCATTCATTTCCTGAGTTTGTGCCCATTCTTCTACTGGAGACGATGGACTCATCCAGAAGGTGTACCAGGACCCTTCCTTAATAATCGGATCTAAGTCATACATGTCAAAATGGGAATAAGCAGTAACTTCTTTTAACTCTTTTTTATCAGGCAGCGCAAAAAGATTCGAATGAGCTACAAAGAAGCTGTTAAAGGCTGAGGAAAATGCTTCCCCATGCTCGGTTTCGTTAATTGGAGTAATAACAGAAACAACTCCTTGAGAACTTACATAACTATACATTTGTTCTAGAAGACCAGGGCGCGCGTCCGGATGGACGTAGTGGAAGATATTATGAAGCAATACCACATCCATTTTCTTTCCATTCTCCGGCTTCCATTCATTTATATCTCCGACTTCAAATCTTATATTAGAAAAATCCTCTGATAATTCGCGTGCACGATCAATAACCTTTTGGTTCAAATCTACCCCAATCATCTGAACTTCAGGGAATTCCTCGGCTAACTTTCGTAAGTAACCGCCGTGGCCACAGCCAAGATCCACTATGGTATCTACATTTCTTGTTCGTATCATCTTCTTAATCTTCTTAATCGCAAAGTGTTCGAGCAGAGCTGAGGTTTCGGCTACAACTTCTCCGTGCAGCTCATGATCAAATAGCGCACGCTCATGAGATTTTAGTATGGAGGGATATTGCAGCATTGTAGGAATATGAAGCTCCATCATTTCTTTCAGCAGCGCTTTTACACCAGACGACTGATCTTGTCCCATTAGAGCGGAGCATCTTCTTCTCGAGGTACGATACCGTTCATTTGGCCGCTTCTTCAAATGCTTGACAGCCACCCCTACTTTTACCCAGGAAGCTAATAAATCATAAGAGTAACCTGTTTTTTCACTTACCGCTTCCACCGTTCTGGCTGTTTTAAATTCATCAAATAGTTCTAACTCAGATCCTACATATGCGTGCCAGCTTGGCAGAAACGATTCATTCTTCTTCATCCACTTTCTAGCCTGCATGGCCATTACCCATTCGTTCATATGATTCATCCTTTCCTATTTCTCAATTTCCCATGGATAGTCCTCTGATTCTGAAAATAAGTATCTCCACTGTGTTTTATCCCTGACCTTTTTGCTCCGTGCTGGGAGAACACTTCCCTGGATAGCACGATCGACTACTGTAAAATTCCATGCTCCAAGCCCGGATATATTGAGCATTTGTTTCACATGAAGCTGATCATCATCGTAAATCCGCTGTACCGCTCTCATGCGGATTTTTCTCCACCATTCGAAACGAAAAGAATAGACAAGGGCTGACAGGTGACTTAAATGAAGAAGGGAAGAAACCCGAGGCTTCCTTACATCTTCGTAGTAATGTAAATACTCGTGATAATTCTTATTATTTTCTTTACACCATGCTAGAAGTTCTCCAAGGACATCTGCATCCTGCACAGCCAGGTTCATCCCTTCACCAGCCATAGGGTGTACCGTGTGGGCAGCATCGCCAATAATGGCAAGGTTTCCAGAATAATACTTGTCCACGTGATAGGTATAGGGAATCATAAGCTGAACTTTTTTCCAATCATCTATGGCACGCACTCCCTCTGACAACTCTGGTTCAAGTTCACTGTACGCCTGATAGAGACTTTCAAGTCCCTGTTCTTTAATGGTTTTGTATTCTCCTGCTTTAATTAGATACACCGTTCTCACTTCATTGTCAGGGAGAGGAAACAATCCTAGAAAACGGTCAGCTGTGGTAATAATTTTTCCTTTGGTGTAAGACGCAGGTCTGGGCATTGTTACAGTTAGAAAATGGTGGTTGTAGTCTTTGCGCTTCACATCAGCATTCATAGCTTTTCGAGTAGGGGAGCTGCGCCCCTCTGCTCCGATATAAACCTCGGCTTCTACATAGAAAGTCTCCTTTTTCTGCTTCACCTTTGCCATCCCTTTTTCAAAACCTAAAAATCGAGCACCGCCTAAATAGTGGAAATGTTCCCCGAATGATTGTCCCCTTTCCCGTATGATAGACTTCGTTCTTTCATGCGGCACCATTAAGGCATGATCGTATTGACTGGCCACTCGGCTATAATTCAGCTCTGTTAAATTTATTTCTTCTGGGGATTTCCCTTCATGGCGGCGAATTTCCTGAAAGCGGAGCTGATCAATCACGTGACCGCAGTCTTCAATTTCATCAATAACGCCAAGTCTTTCCAGTATCGCAATGGTTTTAGGTTGTAATAATTCTCCTTTATATACGGGTGATTCCTTTGTCAGCTGCTCGGCAATCGTGACATGAACGCCGCGACTGGCCAGTTTAGCTGCCAGTGTTAAACCGCCAACACCTCCACCAGCGATAAATACATCGGTTCTCAAAGCATGCGTCCTCCCCATTAAATAAATGATTAGATTTAAGATTTATTCCCTGAATAACGGTTTCGAAAACAATTCAATGTGCCATCTGTGCCCTTCTCCAGCCTTTCCGGGCATAAAAAAACACGAGTCTTTAAGACTCGTGTAGAAAATCCAATCAGGCTATTCTGTTTTTGTAACAATATCCCATATATGCTGCCATGTGTCCCAGTTAAGAGCCTCCATAGGATTTCCGTCTCCGATCACTCCGTATCCGACCATTAATCCAATGAGCAAAGCTAAGATGCTCAAGACCAGCACAATGATAATACGCAGCCAGATAGGAAGAACACGGATACGGCTTTTATGCCCCGTCTTTTCACTCAGGGTCTTTTTCAGCTTCTGCCAATACCCTTGTTTTTTTGTGTCATCTTGTTTAGTCGCTTTATCTAAAGCTTTACGTTTCTGCTCTCTATCCTGCTCACGTTTATGCTTCTTGTCATTTGTATTCGGATCTGTTGCCATGGTCGTCAAACTCCTTACGTTTATGATCTAAGTTGATTGATCAGACCCATCATCTGATCACCCGTTGAAATCGATTTTGCATTAAATTGGTAAGCTCGCTGAGCTGTAAGCATATCCGTCATTTGCCTTGAAACATCAACATTAGATGATTCAAGCGTTTGGTTCTGTATCCGAGACTGATCTTGGGGAACTTCTGTGGTAATTCCTGTGCCTTCCATACCATCAGGAACTTTAAAACGGTTGCCGCCCTCAGTCTCAAGCATTCTCGGTCTTACTGCTTCCACCACCTCAAGCTGACCTTCAACGGATGACTGATCACCGCGTGTTACAACCACTGAACCTTCCTTATTGATCTCTAATTCAGTAAATCCACTTTCAAGAACAATAGGCTCTCCAGATTCTCCAAGCACAGCATAGCCTTCCGAATCAGTAAGCATAACTTCATTGACATTTAAGGGGTTTAAATAAAAATTCCCTGCCCGAGTGTACTGGGTCTCTACGCCAGCCTCAGTAGGAATTTGCAATTGAAATAAATGACTTTTCTCCAACAGGGCAAGGTCTAGTTCTCTACCTGTATTCTGAAGGCTTCCCTGGCTAAGGTCAAGGTTTGTATGACCGAGCCTTGCACCTGATCCTATCCTCACGCCCTCAGGGGTCTGCCGACTTGCAGGAGCTGATTCGGAGGATAAATTATCGATTTGCTGATACAACAAAGAAGAAAAATCGGCCTGACGACTTTTGTAGCCAGGAGTGTTCCCATTAGCTAGATTATTCCCTATTAAATCAAGCTTACTCTGCAGCTGTCCCATTGTAACAGAAGCCTGAATCATTGAACGGTTAATCATAAGTCCCCAACTCCTTAGCGCAGTCTTGCAATCTCAGTGACTGTTTTTTGCATACTTTGATCGTAAGCTTTAAGTACTCTTTGATTCATTTCAAAAGCTCGATATGTATTCATCATTTCCGTCATTGTTCTGGCACTGTTTACGTTGGAACCTTCTAGAAAATTCTGCTTTACTTCAACTTCGACTGCGTTACTCTCCCGGACATCTATGACCTGAGTCCCGCCTTCTCCGAGCCTGTATAAGCCTTCACCATCTTTCACCATATCTTCAGCTGCGGGACTATAAGATAAACCTATAGGAATAACTTGTCCATCTACATTGATACTACCTTCCTCAGAAATATTGAATTCCATCCCGTTTGTTTCAATCGGATTTCCTGATTGGTCCAATACATAGTTCCCCTGATTTGTGGTTAGAAACCCTTCACCATCCACGGTGAAATTCCCATTTCTAGTGTAGCGTGGTTCTCCTGCCTCATTTTGAACATCAAAAAAAACAGAGCCCGACTCGTCGGGCACATTTTTTTGCAGGAGAGCTAAATCCGTACCAACACCCGTTTCCCTCAAATCTCCCTGAGTGAAAGCAGGGACAGATTCTTGCATATAAACACCTGTGTTAAGGGATCCTACAGAATGCTGCACAGGAATATTACCACCCCTAGCAGAGCCAGGAAGATTCCGGCTTCCCATTTGTTCAATCAGCAGTTCCGGAAAAGCTCGCATCGTTCCCTGATCAGCTTTGTATCCTGGTGTGTTCACGTTGGACATATTATTCGATAAAGTTTCCTGCATGCGTTGATTAGCAAGCATTCCTGAGGCGGCTGTGTAGAATCCTCTTAACAAGGTGATCGCTCCTTTATTAAAATTAGCGAAAGCTATAACACTATTTTACTGTCAAACGTTTATCCATGTTATCTAGTATAATTCCCGTTCCGGTAACTACACAATCCATCGGAGAGTCAGCAATCAGCACAGGGACTTTCAATTCTTCGAAAAGAAGCTGATCCACCCCGTGAAGAAGAGCACCTCCACCTGTCAAGGTAACCCCGCGGTCAATGATATCCGCAGAGAGTTCAGGAGGCGTTCGCTCCAATACTTCTCTTGCAGTATGAACGATAACCTTAACAGGTTCCCGAAGTGCCTTTTCTATTTCTTCAGAGTTTACAGAAACTGTACGAGGGAGACCAGTAATCATATCGCGGCCGCGAATCTCAATCACTTCCGTCCTGGCCTCTGGAAATACAGTACCCACATTTATTTTTATATTCTCAGCGGTCCGTTCCCCAATTAATAATTTGTACTCTTTCTTAATATATTGAAGTATTTCCTGATCCAATCTATTTCCAGCCACTTTGATCGACGCAGCTGTGACAATTTCCCCCATTGAAAGGACTGCTACATCAGTGGTACCTCCCCCAATATCAACGATCATGTTCCCACTTGGCTGGTATATATCCATGCCTGCCCCTATCGCAGCGACTTTAGGTTCTTCTTCTAAAAGAACTTTTTTACCACCTGCTTTTTCAGCAGCTTGTTTTATCGCCTGCTGCTCCACTTGTGTTATATTCGTTGGGCAGCAGATCAATATTCGAGGTCTGGATAGAAAGCTGCGGGCATTTGCTTTTTGGAGAAAGTACTTGAGCATAGCTTCTGTTACATCGAAGTCTGCTATTACGCCATCCTTCAATGGACGGATAGCTTCAATAGTTTCAGGTGTGCGTCCCACCATCCGCTGAGCATCTTCTCCTACTTCCAGTACTTCCCCAGTTTTCCGATCCATCGCAACTACGGTTGGTTGATTTAAAACGATCCCCTTACCCTTTAGATGAATGAGCACATTAGCTGTACCAAGGTCTATCCCGATATCTCTTGCAAACATGTCCTGTAGATCCTCCCTATTGAAAACATCCGTGCCCGTAAACATACAAAATTGCCATAACCCTTTCGGTTAAGTAAAGAGGTCAGGAGTGTTCATCCATGTTATGGGCATTCAACCTGAGCTTGAATTTTTACATCCCTTTTTAAAAAATAGCGTTCATTGCCTATATACGGCGGTACACATCTAATTGTATATTCTATCATAAAATTATGACAATCAACGCATTTTGGGAGGAAAAAATCACCTTATACTCAGGGGATTTTCCTGAGGGAGGATGACAAGGGAAGTCAGGCAAGAGGCTGGACAGGTCCTTCTTCTAGCAGCTGGGCTTTATACTTTCTTCGTGTCGCTTCTCCCCCGCGGAGGTGTCGGATCTCCTTATGATAATCTAGTATTTTCTTAACTTCTTTAGCAAGCTCCGGATTCACTTCTGGAAGTCTTTCTGTAAGGTCTTTATGCACCGTACTTTTAGAAACGCCAAATTCCTTGGCGATCACTCTGACCGTTTTTTTAGTTTCAATGAGGTGCTCTCCAATCTTGATGGTCCTTTCTTTGATGTAATCATGCACTCCACTCGCCTCCTGTGATTGTCTATCCAAGGGGGTGGTTTCAAAGGAAAGCGCTTATACTGTTAGTAGTGAGGGGGTTACTCTAGGTGTGAGTCATGGTGTTCCACCCTGGACGTTACCGAGTGCTCGGTTATCCTCATTGTATTATTAAAAAGGGTGAGTTATGCCACAGTGGTAAGGATGGAGCTTGCTTCCCTGAAGTTTTTTATGTATATGCTTTCTCATAATTTATGATTGGCCATAAAAAAAATGAGGGGACAGGCCCCTCATTTAGGTTTGAGTTGTAGAAATGGATGATGCACTATCCTCATCAGGAGTTTCTTCTCCTTCTGTATCAGCTGCAGGATCTTCATCCGTATTTAGTTCCTCATCTTTTGGCTCATCAGATACTTCTGGTTCTTCTGTTGAGTCTTCGACAGGAGCACTGTCATCTTCAGCCGAAGGTACTTCTGATTTTTCTTCAGCTTCTACTTCTTCTTTCACTACTTCACTGATCTTAGTGGAAGGTTGTCCGAAAAAGCTTTCTGGATTTACAGGCTGTCCGTCATTTCTTAATTCGAAATGAACGTGCACGCCACTCGCTTGACCGAAGGAATTCTGTCCAGCAGAACCCAGAACATCACCTTGAGTAACTTCAGAACCAGCTTGGACTTTAATGTCAGCTAGACTAGCATAGACAGTTGATACGTCTTCATCATGTGTAATTTCAATGACATTGCCATAAAGTGGGTCTTCTTTTACCTCTGTGACTGTTCCTGATAGAGCTGCTGTAACTTCAAAAGCTTCTCCATCTTCTCTTGTTATATCGACGCCTTCACTCTGATAGTACTTATTGTTGTATAGGACCAGTGCACTTTCTTGATCTTCCTGAGACGCATTGTAATCATAGAACTTAGTTACGATAGACGCGGCTTCCTCATCAACGACAGGCATTTGTAAGTTTTCATTTTGCTCCATGACGGGAACTGAATCTTCACCGGAATCCTGAGTAGTAAACTCATCCTGAACTTTCGTTTCTGATTGATCAGCTAACTGGTTTTCTACTTCCTTACCACTTTGCTGATACCAGAACACCCCGACTAGAACTAATGCTGCTACTGACAAATACAACGCTGGATACAACCATTTCTTGCGCATTAAGCGTTTAAACTTTAATTTTGTCACGTTTTTCTTTCCTTCCTCTCTCATGTTCATCACCTCAAAAATCATTCTGAACACATCTGAGGTATAATATACATAGAGAGGAAAAATTTTCTTAAAAAATGCATTACTATTTCAACGATCGGCAATGAAAATTATACCAAAAGGAATAGTTCTTTCGAGCTGTACACCGTCCATCAAACAATAAGCTATGTAAAACCTCCAAGCTGCTTATTCCAGATAAACTCCCGTTTGTGGAAGACTCAGTTTAGAGACTTTGGTGAGAATTAGGTCCTGCGGGGGACGATTTCGCTTTCCGCCCCTGCACGACGCAGGGTCGTTCGACGTTGCCACAGGACGTGGCGTTCTTAGTCGAACCTCCTCTTCTGTGGTAAGCTTCCTCGGTCTTAACAGCCCAGCGGGATCTTACCGATCATGTTCATCCCGTTCTTACACATTTTTTAGACTTAATCAAATATCAGAACATAAACGACATGGAGAGCTATCCAGCTCCAGCACCTAGCGTCTAGTGAGACTTCCCTCACTTCTGTACGATAAGGCAACATCGAATCGCTCCGCTCTTCGTGTTTTCTTTATCTCCGCCAGCTCAGTTCAGTCCATACGACGCTGACCAAGGTGCTTCCGCTTTTAACCTAGGAGTCTTCATCGTCCCCCTCCGGACCTGGCCGAATCATAAACTCGAAACTACTTCATACACGGTGTACTTGGTGAGAAAAAAGCATGGGATAAGAGTGTATTTTCATGCTAGAACGATGTAAAAAAAGCTTGTCATAGAAGCATTCAGGACTTTAGAAGGAGAGCATTCTCTCTTTTGGAAGGGTCCGTTATTCTCCCATGGCTGGATTGGTAGGGAAATGGCGAGACTCCCATGGGAGAAGGGACTAGGTGAGATCCCGCAGGGAGTGAAACGAGCGAGGAAGCTCACCGTTCCCCCATAGGAAAGCGAGTCAATTCCCCACCAATCCTATACCTTTTAAGTAAAGGACCACGTTTTATCTCGAATTCGAGTCTTCACCTAACCGGCCCTATAGCGTAATATCTTTTCAGGGAAAATAAAGACAGGACCTTTACCATTAGGTCCTGTCTTTATTACTGTCTTATCAGTTGACTGACTTATCATCTCTGGAAGTTAATAATGCGGTTTGTTTATTGATGGAAGATACTTCTGTATCATGATAATAATGAGTTACTATGTCTTTATAGCTACTGCCGCTCTTAGCCATTCCATTCGCCCCGTATTGACTCATGCCAACGCCATGACCATATCCTTTCGTTGTAAAAATGACATGTTCCCCTTTTTGCTCCATGGAGAAATCACTTGAAGGCAGTTCGAAGGTTTCTCTTATTTGTCTTCCTGAAAAGGTTTGATCCCCAACTTGAACCTTATCTACACGATTTCCTTCTGTCTTTGTCATGGTCATATTCCCATTAAGATCTATTCCGAGAGCTGTTTGTACTTGAGTAACCGGTATAACTTTCTGATCTGCGAATTTCGGTGACTGTTGATCCCATGGGCTTTCTACGCTTTTTAGGTAGGGGATCTCATTTTCCCAGTAGTCTTCTGCATTTTCTGTGTACCCATTGCTCGTTGAAAAGAATGCTGCCGTAATGGGCTGCTGTTTGTAGGTAATTATTTCTCCCGCTGTCTCGTTAACAGCTGATGTGATTTTCTCCATATTTTTCGTATATTGATCGTGCCACTGAGCTCTCAGTTCTTCATCGTTCTTATAGACCTGATGATTCACGGTGTCAGTCACATCGGCCTTCTCCGACACAGCCCCTTCTTCCAGCAAATGTCTAGTGATATAAGTCCGTGCTGCTAACGCTTGCGCTTTTAATGCTTCCAGTTCAAACTCAGCAGGCATCTCAGATGCTACTACCCTTGCGACATAAGTTTCCAGAGGGACTTTTTCCACCTTCCCTGATTGGCTTCGTTCCACTCTGACCGATAGCGGGGAGAGGTCTTTTGATGAATCAGCAGCTTTTTCAATCGGATTTGGAGTCTCCTGGACTTCATGTGAATCATTGGTACCTGTAAAAGGCACCACAATTAGGGTAGGTAGTAGAAGTATAGCCCCGAACAGGCCACCTGTTATGATGAGTGCCATCCAATTTTTTCTTTTCATTCTCACCCTCCTGATTACATTGTAGATCTCTCTACTAAAATGTATCCCTAAAACAAGGATGATAGAACCAAAAAAAAGCTTGGCTGTTTCAAAAAATAATGAAACAGCCAAGCTATAAAGATATATACATTATAAGGTCGATAAAGATTCGTTAGCTTCTTGATCTTCATTGTAAGTTTCTTGTTCGTCAATTCTTTCTATATCTGCGCCGATCCCTGCAAGTTTATTTGCAAAATCAACATATCCACGGTCGAGATGCTTAAGTTCTGTAACCCGTGTATAACCATCGGCAACCAGACCAGCTAGTATAAGAGCTGCTCCAGCTCTTAAGTCAGTCGCTGCTACTTCAGCTCCCTGTAGAGATGAAGGTCCTTCCACAATAACATTGCGGCCTTCAATTTTCAGGTGAGCATTCATCCGGCGGAATTCTTCCACGTGCATGAAACGATTTTCGAAGACTGTTTCCGTAATGACGCTTGTGCCTTTAGCGTTTAACATTAAAGCCATCATCTGAGACTGCATATCAGTAGGAAATCCTGGATGAGGCATAGTTTTGATGTCCGTTGCTTTCAGCTGGTCCGGACCAATAACTCGCAGCCCATCATCTTCCTCTTTAATGATAACGCCCATTTCTTCCATTTTTGAAATAACAGAACGAAGGTGTTCACGCATCGCACCTTTAACTAATACATTACCTCCAGTAATAGCAGCTGCAACCATAAATGTTCCAGCTTCTACACGGTCGGGGATAATGGTATGAGTGGCGCCTATAAGCTTGTCGACTCCTTCGATACGGATGGTCTCGGTCCCAGCTCCAATAACCTTGGCGCCCATTTTATTGAGATAATTGGCTAAATCCACAATTTCGGGTTCTTTCGCACAATTCTCAAGGATAGTTGTTCCTTCAGCTAGAGCTGCAGCCATCATGACGTTTTCTGTTGCTCCTACACTAGGAACATCAAAATAAACCTTTGCACCCTGTAAACGGCCTTTGACTTCTGCCTCAATGTAACCATTTCCTACAGTTACCTCGGCACCCATGGCTTCAAAGCCTTTTAAGTGCTGATCAATAGGGCGTGATCCAATTGCACAACCCCCAGGGAGGGCAACCTTAGCATGGCCATACCGGGCCAAAAGTGGTCCCAATACGAGAACAGAAGCTCTCATTTTCCTTACATATTCAATTGGTGCTTCTGTTTCAAGGTCTCCAGAAGCATCTACGGTAACTGTGTTCCCATTTACTTTAACGTCAGCATTCATATGTCGAATCACTTCATTGATAGTCGTAACATCTGCTAAAGCAGGGACTTCGTGTAGTACACTTTTTCCTTCACTGGCAATTATACTTGCTGCGATGACAGGCAGTACGGCATTCTTGGCGCCTTCTGCTTTTACAGTGCCATTCAGCTGCCTCCCACCACGGACGATGATTTTTTCCAAAGTTCATTCTCCTCCGCGTCCATATTCATTATTATTAATATTCAGCAGTAATAATGGGTGTGCCAATAGTGATGTTTGTCCGCCCGCCCAAAGTTCTTGTGGCGAACTGGATATTCATCTTTCCACCGGCTGTCGGGATCGCTTGTCCCCATTTTTCCGTATATCCGGATCTGCTAGTCCAATCTTTTTCTGTAACTTGATCTAATGGCTTAATGTCGAATGTTTGTTTGAATTTTTTATACACTAAAACATCATCTATAATACCACTAGACTTAGCCTTAAGACAAGAGAAAATTAGGACGTTTTCCGAGAAAAACCTACTTTCAGATTTTTGTATCCGATCTTTTACTTCTGGTGTCAGGGAAAATGTACCCTTACCTGCAATATAGTAAACCAATTCCGCCTTTTCATCTTTATTTTTCGGCAGAATAATACTATAACTTTCGTCAAATTCCCCATTATTAAGACCGTCTTTTAGTATGATTTTATTTGAGTTCTCTTGCTCTTCATAAGAAACTTTTAAAGATAGATAGGATTCGGAAATCTTTTTTTCTAATAATAATGAATCAGACCTCGATATCGTTTCTTTAAGTGTGACCGACCATTCTTTGACGTCCAGCTGCTCATTCTCAGCAAATGCTGCAAAATTTTCAATAGGTGTATCCGCAGTCAGTTCCTGTGAATAAGCACCTGTACATACCATAAACAATACCGTAACCCCTGCTAGTAGACTTTTCACTTTCAGATGCCTCCCCGCGTATAGACTTACTATAAGTCTGACCGGAGAAGACCACAATCATACTGGACATTTTCAGACAAACTACGCATATTCTGATAGTTTCATTGATTTACACCTAAAATAAATAGACTAAACTATTTGACCACGTAATGAAATCAAGGAAAAATCGACTTACCGTTGTACCAATAGCAATGGTAATAAATATAATTAAAACTCTCGCTTCAAAAACACGATGTTTCCTGAAAAACGCATCAAAATTGACTGACTGTAGGACTCTCCACGTTATGATAATGAAGATAATGTGGGACGTCATACTAAGAATGGCTTCTTCAGCAAAATATTGATCCATAATAAGCCCTCTCTTTCGTCACTATTTTTAGGAACATCATCCATTTAGACAAAAATACCTTTTTATTCAATTGGCTAAACCCTAATAAAACAGAAGGTGACAAAAGAAATATTCCTCACTCATTTCCCGGGTAATAATGACAAAATATTTCTGCTAGTTTTGAACAATTACATGAGTCACCAATCTTCTCATTGAATAAAGTCTACTCAGAAAAAAACGTTCGCTTTTTATTTTCGAAGTGCCTTTAATAAAAAAACTGCTCTCAATATGAAAGCAGTTTAGAAGTTATTCTCATAAACATCTAAGCGATTAATGGCTCGCTTAAGGGCCAATTCAGCCCGTTTGAAATCAATGTCGGCTTGTTTGTCTTGGAGACGTCTCTCAGCACGCTCTTTCGCCATTCGGGCACGGTCTATATCAATATCAGTTGGCTTTTCAGCTGATTGAGCCAAGATAGTCACTTTATCAGGTCTCACCTCTAAAAAACCACCGCTGACTGCGATACGATCCGATTTCCCTTCACCTTTCAAGCGTATAGCGCTGATTGTAAGTGGTGCCACCATAGGAATGTGACCGGGTAATATTCCCAACTCTCCACTTTCCGCCTTACAACTAACCATTTCAAATGCTTCTTCCAATACCGGGCCATCAGGAGTGACGACACTCACCGTTAGTGTGCTCATATACATTCCTCCTTGGCTGTTAAGTGAATAAACCGGGCGCTCCCTATGAACGCCCCTTTATCACTTGTGTTGACAGGTTTACTGCATTTGTTTTGATTTTTCAACAACATCCTCAATGCGGCCGACTAATCGGAATGCATCCTCTGGAATGTCATCGTGTTTGCCGTCAAGGATCTCTTTAAAGCCTTTGACTGTTTCTGCAACAGGTACATAAGAACCTGGCTGTCCTGTAAACTGTTCAGCCACGTGGAAATTCTGAGATAAGAAGAACTGCACACGACGCGCTCGGGATACGGTCAGTTTATCTTCATCAGAAAGCTCATCCATACCAAGAATGGCGATGATATCCTGCAGCTCTTTATAGCGCTGCAATGTACGCTGTACTTCACGGGCTATTTGATAATGTTCATCCCCTACAACATCTGGGTCAAGCGCACGGGAGGTAGAAGCAAGTGGATCAACCGCAGGATAAATACCCTGCTCAGAAAGCTTACGCTCAAGGTTAGTCGTTGCATCTAAGTGAGCAAACGTTGTAGCTGGCGCAGGGTCAGTATAGTCATCGGCAGGCACGTAAATGGCCTGAATAGATGTAACAGAACCTTTGTCTGTAGATGTGATTCGTTCCTGCAGCTGTCCCATCTCAGTCGCTAGTGTCGGCTGATAACCAACGGCTGAAGGCATACGCCCAAGAAGGGCAGATACTTCAAGACCGCCCTGGGTGAAACGGAAGATATTATCAATGAAGAACAACACGTCTTGTCCTTGTTCATCACGGAAATATTCTGCCATTGTCAAACCAGAAAGAGCTACACGCATACGAGCACCAGGCGGTTCGTTCATTTGTCCAAATACCATGGCTGTTTTCTTAATAACACCAGAATCGGTCATTTCCCAATATAGGTCATTACCTTCACGTGTACGTTCACCAACACCGGCAAATACGGAGATACCTCCGTGCTCCTGGGCGATGTTGTTAATTAATTCTTGAATAAGTACCGTCTTACCTACACCGGCGCCACCAAACAAGCCAATTTTACCACCTTTTACATATGGAGCTAAAAGGTCAACAACTTTAATTCCCGTTTCCAGAATCTCAGTTTCTGTAGCTAAGTTTTCAAATACTGGTGCTTCGCGGTGGATTGGATCACGACGTACATCATTGCTTAAAGGTTCGTCTAGATCAATATTGTTACCAAGAACGTTAAATACTCGGCCCAAAGTCACTTCTCCAACCGGAACTGAAATTGGACTGCCTTTATCGATAACAGGTGTGCCACGCATTACACCTTCTGTGGAAGACATGGCGACTGTACGAACGATATTGTCACCCAGGTGAAGGGCAACTTCTAACGTAAGGTCGACGTTTTTTTCATCTTCGGATTGCGCATCATAACGTACGTGAAGTGCGTTATTAATATCTGGGAGCTGTCCGTCATCAAATGTAACGTCGACAACCGGTCCCATGATTTGGGTCACGCGTCCTTTACTCATCGATTTCCCTCCTCTTACTGTTCAAAAGTCCAAGAATCCCTATTCGAGGGCAGCTGCACCGCCAACAATTTCAGTAATCTCTTGGGTAATAGCAGCTTGACGTGCACGGTTATAAGATAGTGTCAAATCACCAATAAGGTCATCAGCATTATCGGTTGCACTCTTCATAGCCGTCATGCGCGCAGCATGCTCACTAGCTTTACTATCAAGTAAGGCTCCGTAAATCAAGCTCTCAGCATACTGCGGAAGCAAGACTTCCAAAATCTCTTCTTGGTTCGGCTCATACTCATAAGAACTTGTGGAACCTACGCTTTCACCACCAAAGTCCGTTAACGGCAAAACTTTTTTCTCGGTTACTTCCTGTGTGATGGCACTAACGTAATGGTTGTAATAAATATATAATTGATCGATCTCTTCGTCTGTAAAGAGTTGGATCGTATCCGATGCGATATCTTTAATATCCGCAAAGTCCGGCTGGTCTGCCAAGCCAGTAATATCCATATCTACTGGTATATTACGTTTACGGAAGAAGTCCCGGCCGATACGGCCAATGGTAATCAGCTTGTATTCTTCGGCAGAAGTATGATGCTGACGAATCTGCTGATAGACTCTTCTCAACACACTGCTGTTGAATGCTCCTGCGAGACCGCGGTCAGAAGTGATCACCAAGTAACCTGTACACTTTACTTCCCTCGATTCAAGCATCGGGTGACTTGCATCACCTCCGCCTTGAGAAATACTCGCTACGACTTCTTGAATTTTCTCGCTATAGGGAACAAAATGTCTCGCATTCTGTTCAGCACGATTCAATTTAGAAGCAGATACCATTTCCATGGCTTTCGTAATCTGTTTTGTCTTCTTGGTAGAGGTAATCCGGCCTTTGATATCTCTAAGGGATGCCACGCTGTTTCACCACCCTTTCCAGCTGTGTTTTATTTATTCAGAAATAACAAATGTTTTCTTGAATTCTTTCACAGCTTCTTTCATATCTTCTTCCTCTGCCAGTTTTCCAGTCTTGCGGATTTGTCCAATCAGTTCTTTGCGATTGTTTTCCAGCCAAGTGTGGAATTCTGACTCAAAGCGGGTAATATCTTCTACTGGAATATCATCCAGGAATCCTTTGGTAAGGGCAAAGATAATCATAACTTGTTTCTCTACAGCTAGCGGCTGGTGTAAACCTTGCTTAAGAACTTCAACGGTACGCGCTCCACGGTTCAATTTAGCCTGTGTAGATTTATCCAGATCAGATCCAAACTGTGCGAAAGCTTCCAGTTCACGATAAGAAGCTAAGTCAAGACGTAATGTACCGGCAACTTTCTTCATCGCTTTGATCTGAGCCGATCCTCCAACTCGTGATACGGATAATCCGGCGTTAATCGCTGGACGTACACCAGAGAAGAATAGGTCAGACTGCAGGAAGATCTGTCCATCTGTAATGGAAATAACGTTTGTTGGAATGTAAGCAGAGATATCTCCAGCTTGTGTTTCAACGAAAGGAAGCGCAGTTAGTGAGCCTCCGCCTTTCGCATCACTTAACTTAGCGGCACGCTCTAATAAACGGGAGTGCAGATAGAATACATCACCTGGGAATGCTTCACGGCCTGGCGGACGACGAAGCAGCAAGGATAGTTCACGGTAAGCAGCAGCCTGCTTGGATAGATCATCATATACCACTAGTACGTGCTTGCCATTGTACATAAATTCTTCCCCTAGCGTTACACCTGCATATGGAGCGAGGTATAAGAGCGGAGCCGGCTGAGAAGCACTCGCGGTTACGACAATTGTGTAATCCAATGCACCATGACGGCGTAAAGTTTCCACTGTGCCGCGGACAGTTGATTCTTTCTGCCCAATCGCTACATAGATACAAACCATATCCTGATCATGCTGGTTTAAAATTGCATCGATTGCTACAGAAGTTTTACCTGTCTGACGGTCACCAATAATAAGTTCACGCTGACCACGGCCGATAGGTACCAGTGCATCAATTGCTTTAATACCTGTTTGAAGTGGTTCATCTACAGATTTACGATCCATAACTCCTGGAGCTGGTGCTTCAATCGGGCGTGTTTTAGTTGTTTCAATTGGTCCTCTTCCATCTACCGGCTGACCAAGTGGATTAACGACACGTCCAAGCATTTCTTCCCCTACAGGTACTTGCATGATACGTCCTGTGCGGCGTACTTCATCGCCTTCTTTAATATCTGTGTACGGTCCGAGAATAACAAGACCAACGTTACTTTCTTCTAAGTTTTGTGCCAATCCCATGACACCATTAGAGAATTCAACGAGTTCTCCGGCCATGACGTTGTCAAGACCATGAGCACGGGCAATACCGTCACCAACTTCGATAACTGTACCCACATCATTGACTTCTATATCTGATTCATAGCTTTCAATTTGCTGTTTAATCAGCGCACTGATTTCTTCAGCTTTAATGCTCATGCCATTTCACCCCTATCATCTTTTGTTAGCAGAAACTAGCTTGCGCTCCATGCGGCTAAGCTTTCCACTGACGGAACCATCAAATATCCGATTACCAATTCGCACACGAATTCCTCCGAGAATGCTTGGATCAACGATATTGTTCAGATTCAATGAACGTTTGCCTACTTTTGGTGCAAATGTTTCTGAAATCCGTTTCTTTTCAGACTTCGAAAGCTCACGTACGGAGTAAACATCTGCTTCTGCTACTCCTTTTGCATCGCTCATCATCGTTAAGAAATGAGTGATCATTTCAGAAATAATGTCTTCTCTATGCCTGTCTACCAACAACTTAAGGGTGTTCACAACTTCTGCCGAATACGACAGAAATGATTTATGAATGAGTTGTTTCTTCTGGTCGACGGAAATGCGTGGATGCTTCAGGAATGTATAAAGCTTTTCATTATCACGGAACACTTTTTGCAGTTCTCGTAATTCCGTTTCTAATTGCTCTAATTTTAAATGTTCTTGTCCAAGTTGAAAAAGCGCGTCAGCATAGCGTCTCGCAATGATTGTTTGGCTCATCGCTCTTCTCCTGCCTCGTCAATGTATTGATGAATCAATTTCTCCTGATCCTTCTCCGAAAGTTCTTTTTCAATAACTTTGGATGCAATCATGACAGACATAGAAGCCACTTGATCTTTAAGGACTTGTACGGCTTTTTCTTTCTCTTGTTCAATTTCCTGACGAGCTGATTCTTTCATTCTTTCAGACTCAGCGCGAGCGGACTCAATTATATCGCGTTCCTGCTGACCAGCTGTCTTGCGTGCATCTTCAATTATTTTCTGTGCATCCTGACGGGTTTTCTTAAGTTCTTCAGAAGCCTCACGCTGCATGCGCTGTGCTTCTTCACGACTTTTTTCTGCGGTGTTGATTTCGTTAGCTACGTAATCTTCCCGCTCCTTCATCATATTCATTAATGGTCCCCAAGCAAACTTGCCTAAAAGAGCCAGCAAGATAAGGAAGAACACAAGTTGAATGATCATATCGCCTATGTTAAGTCCTCCAGCTCCGAGGACAAGACTCTCTGTGAATCCTTGCACAGTTTTCACTCCTCTCCACACCATATCGTAACAGGGTTAACCCTCCAGCAAGCATAAGCATTAAGTAAAAGAGCTTAGCTAGACAAGAGAAAAACCCGGCTTTAGCTTAAAAAAGCTTCAGTCGAAGTTTTCTTTCCAATCCATTTGGGTATCAAGTTTTCGTAAAGGTATAAAGGAAAGGCGAAGATCGATTGAGTTGAACTTCGCCATAAGCGTATTCGCTCGTCCTGCTTTACTGACCCATTACGATAAATGCGATAACAACACCGATGATCGGAATCGCCTCTACTAGAGCAACACCGATGAACATAGTTGTTTGAAGAGCACTGCGCAATTCTGGTTGACGCGCAATTCCTTCTACCGTACGACTTACAATCAGACCGTTACCAATACCAGCACCTAGTGCCGCTAAACCTACTGCAATTGCAGCTGCTAAAAGACCCATAATGAAAATCCTCCTCATATTTTTAAGAAAATAATTTTATTCTTTTATTTTAATGGTCGTCGCTCACCTTGTGAGACATATAAACCATCGTTAACATTACAAAGATAAATGCCTGGATAAAACCGATAAATGTACTGAAGCCCATCCAAGCTATCATTGGAAGTGAAGCTCCTAAAAATCCACCAATGCCGCCTGCTGCCATTGAGACAAGCAAGCTCAGTAAAATCTCACCTGCGTAAATGTTCCCGTAAAGACGCAAACCTAATGTAAGCGTATTTGAGAACTCTTCAATAATTTTGAAAGGTAATAAGAACGGCAGCGGTCTAATGAAACCTTTGCTGTATTCTTTACCGCCTTTCAGCTTAACCCCATAATAGTGAGATAAGACGACAACAAGTGTTGCCAGGGTTAAGGTTATGCCGGGATCTGCGGTCGGAGATTTCCACCACAGTTCATGTCCAACAACTCCATTGGTGACGACTCCAAGCATATTAGCTACAAATATGTAGGCAAATAAGGTTAAACCAAGTGGAAGAAAGAGCCTTCCTGTTCGCCAATCCATATTTGAACCGATGATGCCTTTTATGAAATCGATCAGCCATTCCATGAAGTTTTGAAAGCCGGTTGGAAACCGCTTCATGTTACGTGTGGCTGTTACCCCTAGAATGAAAACGATTAATGAAGCCACAAACATCATTAAAACGTTGGAAAGGTTGAAATCAAGCCATGTGATTCCAAACGCATCATTCCACATCGGTGCTTCGTGATTCAATCTGTTCACCTACCTTCCATCGTGCTAAACTGTTGATTTATTGAACAGGTAATCTATAAAAATGACAATGTAGGCTGCCATTAAGCCCAATACTACTGAAATCAAATGAATGTGTTCTTCAAACTGGAGGGCAATGACTACAGCAAGTGCACCTGAAGCCAAACGGGTAAACGTACCGATTCCTCTAACAGACTTATTATCTGCGGAGGCTTCACCAAGCTTGCGGATTTTACGCTGCATAAGCCAGAGGTTATAGAAACTCAAAGCGCTTCCCAGAAGGAGTCCAAGGAAAATCGGCTGCCAAGGGGTAAGACCCCAGCCTAGAATGAGTAACGCCAGAAGGTAGAACATCCATTTTCGTTGACGGGCCATCATCTGTTGGTAGTGCTTCATGCTAATCGTCTCCCGTGTACGTCCGTACTAAATGAATGGTCCCATATGTACCTGCTCCTAACCCTAGAAAAATACCTATGATTAAGAATGTGGGCTCTGTGGAAAACTGACCATCTACCCATTTCCCAAGATAAACTCCGACAAGTGGTCCGCCGGCAAGCTGAGAAACAATAGCACTTGTTAATGCCATGGCCTGAAAAGGGGGTTTGGAGTCTTTCATTTACAAGCCTCTTTTCACGTGAATAAAAAGGTGTCAGAACCTTTGCAATTCGTTATGAAAACCTTATCATCCCACACTATGTAAGAATACATTAGGGGTTATATGATGTCAATGAGTTTGTGATTAAAAATACAAATGTACGACACTTTTCGATCACATTTTCGTCACATTTGTGACAAAACTTATATGTACCATCTTACCAACATTACATTGAAAATATATAGACTTTTCGATCCATTTTTACAAAAAGTTTCCACCTCAGGTCATCCATATTATGGATGACCTGAGGTGGAAGGAACTGGATTTTATTGTGAGGTGAATTTTACTGGGAATGGATAGCTTTCTTTCTGTTTCTCATATTCCAGAGTGAGAACAGCTATATAAGCTCCTTCAAGATCGCTCATATTCATTTTAAATTCCCCTTCCACCATGCCTGGCTGAGGGTCTTCAAGTTCAAATAATCTTCCTTGAGGAAGCATGGTGCCTGCCCTGAACAGATCGACAGTAATTTTATCTACAGGTTCCGTCAGATGGAAGCGGTAAATGGATCGCCTCGCGTCCGCCCAAGTAGATGATAATTCAAATCCTGAGACTTTTTCATAATCGGAAGTTCCAACCATATAAAGGTAAGGGATGTGAAAATCACGGTCATGACTTGTCAATGTGATGAAGCCCTGTTTAATTCCTGAGTTAAGGAAGGATTTCGTTAGATGCAGCCCAATTTCCAGGGTCTTAGTCTCGTTCGGCTCCAAATGAACAACAGAGGGGAGGTCCCACCTGCTTCCGTGTTCATAAGCTGGGGCATTAATATAAACTGTCTGACTTTCATTTGTCGGATTTGTAAGCTTCACCTCTTCTTTTTTATTAAGAAATGATTGATCCACACGTCCAAAAGCAAGCGACCCAGGTTCAATTAGAAGAGTTGGGTTTAATGATTCTTCTACATCAATAAAGCCAGTACCTTGCTCAGTAGGCGCATAAGGAAGTTTATCTTTTTCCAGAATATCTGCTGAACTCATCATCGCACTCTTTATTTGTTGAGGTGACCAATCTGGATGGGCTTCTTTTAATAAAGCCGCAAGTCCTGCCACATGAGGAGCGGCCATACTTGTTCCCTGGAGTGCTGCATACCCGCCTGGAACCGTGCTTAAAATATTTACTCCCGGCGCTACCACGTCCGGTTTTAATCCCCATGTAGTTGTTACGGGCCCACGAGAACTGAAAGGAGCCATTCTATGATCAAGGGAAGTTTCGGTCGTTTCCAGCCATTGGTTTTGTCGAACCCCTTGTTGAAGCAGCCACTCCCCATCTTTTTTGGAGACAGCAGCGACTGGAATAGGAATAGATTGATTAGCTAACGAACCCTGGAATAACCCAGGTTCGTTATTATATATAATCACCGCGGCGGCACCAGCTTGATAAGCTTTAAAAGCTTTCTCCTGAAAAGAGATCTCCCCACGTTCAAACAAAACAATTTTTCCGGAAGCATCAGTCAGCTCTTCTTCCCCTCTTCCACCATCCAATAGAGGATATTTCCTGGAAAGTTCCCATGGATCAGACCCTTGCAGTACTTGAACAGGGATATGTCGATGCTCTCCCGGGATACCGAATACCGGGGCTTTTGAAGGTAGTGCCGAAGCCCCCACGGTTATAGCTTTTGATGATGTGGCAGGCGACCCTACCGTCCAAGTGTCCGGTCCTGAATTTCCTGCAGCGACAACAACAGTTACGCCGAGCTCTACCGCTCTATTAACAGCATGTGAGGTAGGCCAGTCCGGGCCATTCACGTCATTTCCAAGCGACAGGTTGATCACATCCATTCTCTCTTTAACTGCTTCTTCCAGTGCAGCGATCACCTGCACGGAGGAGCCAACTCCTCCAGGACCTAAAGCACGGTATGCGTATAGCTCAGCATCCGGAGCAATCCCCTTCATTTTTCCATCAGCTGCGATTACGCCCGCCACATGAGAGCCATGCATCGTAGCACCCTCTCCCCTGGTTTCCATAGGATCATTATCAAAATCTACGGTATCAAAACCACCCCGGTAATTGTTTTGGAGATCTGGATGGGAGTAGTCCACTCCTGTATCTATGACCCCTACTTTCACCCCTTTACCTGTATAGGGAAGATTATACTGATCACGGATTACTTGAGTAGAAAAGGTATCCACCTGCTTAAGACTTTTATAATTCACGACCGGGTACTGATTGATTACCATATCCATACGGGCAAGCTTTTCGAGCTCTTGTGCCGTCCCTTTTACAGCCAAGCCGTTAAAAATCGTGTCATACTCTGCCACGATCTCCAGTCGCGGAAGTCTTGACTCAATTTGGTCTGCAAGGAGAGAGGAAGACTCTTTCGTCTCAATGATGATGGTTACATCATCTGTTTCCTCAGGGGACTGGAAGCCGGCAAGAAGTAATAGAGGAATGAACAAGTGCAGTAAACGCATAGGCCAGTCTCCTTTTTGGTTAGTTTGTGATGGAACAGTACAGCTATTCATGAACATGATCAGGCAATATTTGTATAAAAAAAAGATTAAGCCCTAATGGACTTAATCTTTTTTTCATTCAATTTCAAACGGCGCTGGTTTATCTTCCCGGTGATTAAAGAAATACCGGATTGCTTCAGCAATCCTGGCAGATGCTCTTCCATCACCGTATGGATTAGACGCATGCGACATTTCTTTATGTTTTTCTTCATCACTCAATAATTCATTGGCTAAATGGAAAATATGATCCTCTTCCGTGCCAGCGAGCTTAAGCGTTCCTGCTTCAATTCCTTCTGGACGTTCAGTAGTGTCACGAAGAACCAATACAGGCACTCCAAGTGAAGGGGCTTCTTCCTGAACGCCTCCTGAGTCTGTAAGAATTAAATGAGCTCTGGAAGCAAAGTTATGGAAATCAATTACATCAAGTGGATCAATTAATTTGATCCTCTCATCATTTCCTAGAATCTCATCAGCTGTTTCTTTAACAGCCGGATTCAAGTGCACAGGATAGATTACTTGAATATCCTCATGCTCTTCCACAAGCCGCTTAATAGCTCGAAACATTTGTTTCATATTATTCCCAAGATTTTCACGTCGATGAGCGGTCATCAGAACTAGCCGTTTATCTCCGATCCCATCAAGCACTTCTGAGGCATAATCGTCTTTCACGGTTGTCTGCAGAGCATCAATAGCTGTATTTCCTGTGACGAAAATCTGGTTAGTCGGCTTGTTCTCTGCAAGTAGATTATCCATAGATTTATTTGTCGGAGCAAAATGTAAATCTGCCATGACCCCAGTCAATTGACGATTCATTTCTTCAGGATAAGGAGAGTATTTATTCCATGTTCGAAGTCCTGCTTCTACGTGACCAACAGGAATCTGGTTATAATAAGCTGCCAGTGAGGCTGCAAAAGTTGTAGTGGTGTCTCCGTGGACAAGAACAACATCAGGTTTCGTTTCTTTCATAACTTCATCCAGGCCTTCGAGGGCGCGGGTTGTTACTTGCGCCAGGGTTTGACGCGATTTCATAATATTCAAATCAAAATCCGGCTCAATATCAAAGATCGACATAACTTGATCGAGCATTTCCCGATGCTGTGCTGTAACCGTCACAATTGGCTCGAACTGATCGGAACGTTTTTTTAACTCAAGTACAAGCGGAGCCATTTTAATCGCTTCCGGTCTTGTCCCAAAAATGGTCATTACTTTTATGCGTTCTGCCATAAATGTACCTCCTTTAATGGAGCATGAATAATTCTATTTATTTTGTACCGTACAATCGGTCGCCGGCATCTCCCAGTCCTGGAACGATGTAGCCTTTTTCATTTAACTTCTCATCCAGAGCAGCGAGATAGATATCGACATCTGGATGCTCTTCCCGGACAGCATCCACACCTTCAGGCGCTGCAACGAGGCACATTAAGCGGATCTGGCGGGCTCCCCTTTTCTTCAATGAATGGATAGCTTCATTAGCTGAACCGCCCGTAGCAAGCATCGGGTCAATGACAATAAGTTCACGTTCTTCAATATCACTAGGAAGTTTGACATAGTACTCTACCGGCTGCAATGTCTCAGGATCGCGATAAAGCCCGACATGTCCTATTTTAGCGGCAGGAATTAATTGAACAATTCCATCTACCATCCCTAGACCGGCACGAAGAATGGGTACAAGTCCAATTTTCTTACCCGTCAGTACTTTAGCTTTTGCGTCGGATGTGACAGGGGTGTCAATTTCAACCTCTTCGAGTGGCAGATCACGAGTAATTTCAAAAGCCATCAATGCGGCGACTTCATCAACCAGCTCACGAAAATCCTTCGTCCCTGTTTCCTTTTTACGTATGTACGTCAGTTTGTGCTGAATTAACGGATGATCCAGTACATATACCTTTCCCATTGCCGATCACTCCTTCTCATAGTTTGCATCCTTTAAATTGTACTGAAAAACAAGATGAACTGCAACCCGGTGTACAGTAATTCCCCCGCGTCTTGAATTCCTTTCATACACCTGAATAATTGCGCACAATTAAAGCCGCCAGCCACAGGCTGACGGCTTTCTTTCTATTAAATGGAAGAATAATTTAATGTTTGATAGAGAGGGAAACGGGAAGTCAATTCACGCACACGCTCTGCCGCTTCTTTCATTTCTTCTTCATTATCATGATGCTCAAGAGTGAAAGCAATTAAGTCTGCTATTTCATCCATTTCGTTTTCTTTAAAACCGCGTGTCGTTACAGCAGCGGTTCCAATTCGAATTCCACTCGTTACAAACGGGCTTTCAGTGTCAAAAGGAATCGTATTTTTATTGGTGGTAATTCCAATATCATCCAACGCCTTTTCTATCACTTTTCCAGTGAGCCCTTTCTTTTGCAGATTCAATAACAGCAGATGATTATCCGTACCGCCGGATACCAGGTCAACCCCTTTATCTACAAGGGATTCGCCAAGACGTTTAGCATTTGCGATAATCTGCTTGGAATAATCCTTAAATTCAGGCTGGAGCGCTTCTTTGAAGGAAACAGCTTTGGCAGCAATAATATGCATCAACGGGCCGCCCTGCATACCAGGGAACACACTTTTATCGATTTTTTTCGCGAATTCTTTTTGACAAAGAATCATACCGCCGCGCGGTCCGCGAAGGGTTTTGTGAGTTGTAGTTGTAACAAAATGAGCATGCGGCACTGGGTTAGAATGAAGTCCACAGGCAATCAGACCAGCAATATGCGCCATATCCACAAGAAGATAAGCTCCTACTTCATCCGCGATTTCACGGAATTTAGCAAAATCAATTTCACGAGGATAAGCACTGGCGCCTGCAACAATCAGCTTAGGCTGTACTTCTTTTGCTTTTTGCAATACGGCTTCATAGTTAATTCTTTCATCATCTTCTTCAACGCCATATTCTTCAAAGTTGTACAGTTTTCCGCTGAAGTTTACGGAACTTCCATGTGTGAGATGTCCTCCGTGATTTAAGTTCATCCCAAGTACGGTATCTCCGTGATCAAGAACGGTAAAATAAACGGCCATGTTAGCTTGGGCACCGGAATGAGGCTGGACATTAGCATGATCCGCACCAAAGAGTTCTTTTGCACGGTCACGAGCCAGGTTTTCCACTACATCGACATGCTCACAGCCTCCGTAGTAACGACGGCCAGGATATCCTTCTGCGTATTTATTAGTCATAACGGAACCCATCGTTTCCATCACAGCCTCAGAAACAAAGTTTTCAGAAGCTATTAATTCAATATTATTCTGTTGACGATCTCTTTCATCCTGAATAGCTGCAAATACCTCTGCGTCAGTTGATTTCATTTGATTCATAGTAAACCGTTCCCCTTTCCATTCCTATTCGTCACATGAACCTTCTTCTTCCGTTATTTCATAAACAGCTCGGACCCCCCCAATTAAAGGGGGGCGCGTTTTGGCAGCCGTTATATGCGCGGCTCCAATCATTTTCTGTTCAATACGAAGCGGGACGGCTACCCGCTTTAAGTGCATCCCAATTAAAGTATCTCCTATATCAAGTCCTCCATCAGCCTGGATGGTTTCCACCAAAACTGGATCGTCCATATGTTTATAGGCATACGAAGCCATAGAACCACCGGCTTTAGGTACCGGAATGGCTGAGACCTCTGTTAACCTTTCTTTCTCAAGAACAGAGCGATCAACAACGATCGACCGATTTAGATGCTCGCAGCACTGGAAGGCTATATGAACATTCGCCTGGTCTTCCATCTTTTTAAGTTCACTGAACATAACCTCTGCCAGCGACTCGTTACCGGAAGTGCCAATCCGCTCTCCAGCTACCTCACTCGTCGAACACCCTACCACGAATATACCATCTTTTATGGTGCCCGTTTGCAAAAGTTGTTCTACTACAGCCCTGGTATCCTTCTGGATGGTTTGGACATCTATCACGCCTGCCCCTCCTTATCGTTTTATTTGTAAAAAAGGAGAAGCTTGTATGCTCCTCCTTTAATTATCAGCTTCCGCGTTATTTAGCTTCCGCTTATCTGCTTTCCATTGTATTATTTATTTTCATATTCGGCAATCTTAGTTACCCGCTTTTCGTGACGGCCGCCTTCAAATTCTGTCGCTACCCACGTTCTTGCAATTTCTTTAGCAAGTCCTGGTCCAATGACGCGTTCACCCATGCAGAGCACGTTTGAATCGTTGTGTTCCCGTGTAACTTTTGCTGTAAAAAGATCATGGACAAGAGCAGCACGTATTCCCTTTACTTTATTAGCAGAAATAGACATTCCGATTCCAGTTCCGCAGATAAGAATAGCTTTATCAAACTCCCCGTTAGCTACTCGTTCGGCAGCTGGAATAGCATAGTCCGGATAATCTACAGACCCTTCACAATCACAGCCTATATCCTCAAAGTCAATTTGAAGTTCAGTCAATACATCCGCCACTTCCTGTCGCAGATTCACACCGCCATGGTCTGAAGCAAGAATTACTCTCATAGATCTTACACTCCTGTCTTCTTAATTATTAATCCTATCGTGACAGTTTACTGAGCTGCTGTCAATTGAACAAAGGACTGATTGAACGTAAAAAAAAGAGCCGTTTTTTCCAGCTCTTCTCTTTATAAAATCAGGCTTTATTCATATATTAAAAATTATTAGAAATGGCTTTGTTAAACTACCGTGTTGATTTTAAAGTTAAGCTCCCGTTTGCTTAAGACTCGGTTTCGAGATAAATGGGGACCGTTACTATATTTGGAAGAGGTCTGGTGGGGAAATAACTCGTCTTGTTTCATTCATCACCCAGCCACTCGAGACATAAGCCGTTCATCAACGGCTGGAAAAACCACCAGCCTTTTGATGCTCGGCTTATGCTGGTCGTGTCTTTCGGGGTGCTTCCACATTTGAACCCTTTCCTATGGCCCTACAGGACGTGGGGTCGATCGACGCTGCGTCGTGCAGGGCCGCGGAAAGCGAAATTGTCCCCCGAAGGACCTTCCTCATAACCAATACCTCGAAACTGAGTCTTCAACTAAGCGGCCCGCCAACCGCCAGCAAGGAAAAATCTATTTAACCATATGTAAGTCGGTACCGCTTACCCCTAAACCACGCATTTGCGCCACTTACCAGGCGGAGGTACCGTTTAATCTTTTGGCAAGAAGTTCAATGTATTTATCCAATTCGTCACGTGTTGTTCTATAGGCCTCTAAATTTCCACCAAAAGGATCAATAATATTAATATCAGGGATGCTGTTTTCTATTTCTTCAATCTGTTTAATCTCGGATTTTAAATCAGTCAGCAGCTTTTTTTCCAACTCTTCATTACTTAAGTTTGCAGCACGGCTCAGTATGGAAGAACGTTTCTCTTCAAATTTAGAGTATAACTCTTTCAGCTTCTGCCACTGCTTTTCGTCAATAAGGACATATTCTTTCAAGGTAAAGTATTTGTCCTGATAATCCGGATATTGAATGGCCAATGTTTGTTTGTGACGATCCGTCATAGTTAACACAAGATCAGCCCACTCTAAAAGTTCTGCCGTCACTGAACTTGTCTGGTGATTAATACCAAACTTCCATTCTCTAAGAACCAGCTCTGTATTTTTAGACATCTGCTCTCCCTCACCGGCAAATATACCGGCCGAGCGGACCTCAACGGTTGAAAGCTTTGATTTTAAGAGAGCTTCGGCCATAGGGCTTCGGCAAGTATTTCCTGTACAAACAAATAATATATTCATAGCCACAATTCTCCTAACGGTTTATCCTTTTACACCATATTATCATACGCACAGGGGGTAGTTAAATTTTTTGTCAGAAAATGGCATGTAAACCGAGTGCACATAGAATACTTCCCCCGAGCAATTCACTATACACCCCAAGAAGTCCGCTGGCACGCCGACCAATAACAAACCCTGCCCAAGTTAACAGCATACTGAACAATCCAAAGGAAAAAATAGATACAAACACTTCTGATTCCCGAAGTCCTAGACTGAATCCAACTGGAAAACTATCAATACTTACACTAAGAGCGAAAAGCCACATCCCCGCCCCCGCCAGTGTATATGCCGCATTATGCTTGTCCGTGAATGATGCAAAGACAGTATAGCTTCCCAGACAGAAAAGCAATAATCCTCCCCCAACAGCCGCCCACTCACTAGCACTGTTTGAAAGCCATTGCCCTAAGGCCATACCAAGCCCAGGCATCAACATGTGAAAAATGCCCACAACAATCCCAGCAAAGAATGCGTGTTTTAACCTGATCGCTTGAAGCCCCATTCCCAGTGATACCGAGAAAGCATCTAAACCCAAGGCTAACGAAAGCAGTACCAACCCCGTAATTTGTTCCAAATATGAGCCCTCCCCGGACATGCTATTTCATCGTATGCGGGAAGCTCGCTCTATATGTCAAGACTGTTCAATGATCTTAACCGAGGCTTTAGTTAATCGATTCATAATCGCTGCCCCTACTCCATAGTTAGGAAAAGACTCGCAAAGAATAATCTCTATATCTGACTTTTTATATTCGCGCAGCACCTCGTAAAGGCGATTGGCTATTTCCGTAAGGTTTTCTCTAGATCCGCATGGAAGAATAAATTCATGCTGAAGTTTTTCTGCCAGTTCATTGCTGGCAATTATTCCAATTCTGTACCCCTCTTCTTGTAATTCATCCAACTGGCTTCTAAAGAAATCGTCATCCCCTTTTATTAGCCATAATGGAGACTCAGGAGCATAATGCGTGTACTTCATCCCTGGAGAAACAGGGCGAGTATCTTTCCCAGTTAAGGCCGGATCAATTGTCACATCAGGCAGAACCTCTTCAAGATCCTCTTTTGTTATACCTCCCGGGCGCAGGATCGCAGGAATCTCAGATGTACAATCCAACACCGTTGATTCAACCCCTACCCCCGTTGGGCCTCCGTCCAGAATGCCCGCAATACGTCCTTCTAAATCCTGACGTACATGTTCTGCCTTTGTAGGACTAGGACGTCCTGATCTATTGGCACTGGGTGCAGCCAATGGCAATGATGCTGCCCGCAGCAAAGCTAAAGCTAGCGCGTGATCCGGCATTCGAATGGCAACCGTTTTTAGACCTGCCGTTACATTCTTCGCAGCTGTTCCGTTGCTTTCTAAAATCAATGTAAGCGGCCCTGGCCAGAATTTTTCCATAAGCTTTCGAGCCACTTGAGGAATATGAGTAACGAGATCCGCTACTTCCTCAATAGTCGCCACATGAACGATTAATGGGTTATCGGCTGGACGACCCTTGGCTTCAAATATTCTTTGAACAGCACTTTCATTCGTTGCATCTGCTCCAAGCCCATAGACTGTTTCTGTAGGAAAAGCAACCACTTGTTCTTCTTTCAATAAATGTGCCGCTTCTTGTATGGAAGTATCTGATTCCAATGGATGTTCAGAAGGTTTCCATAGCTTTGTTATCATACCCATTTCTAATACTCCTTTACTTCGACGATTAACCATTCGTAGTACTTTTTATTCTACAAGTTTCCACAAAATTAGACATTATACACAGGATGTCCTCAAGTTATCCACAAAGATACCCACATATCCAAAGAAACCGTTAGTAATTTTTATAAAAGAAAAAATGATATCCACAAGCTATCCACTCAATAAATCGATTTTGTGTATAAGTAACCTATTTATACACAGTTAACTGTTAGTAACTTTATATATCCACAAACACCCTTCAATACTTTGTCGTTCAAAACGCTGATGCTGCAGGATATGGTCAAGAGCTCCTGAATGACTGTCCACATGAATTTCGGCCATCTTTTGGGACTGAGCATAATACTGAATCAATTCAAAAACACCCAGAATCTGACTGGGTGAAACCTGGGAAACTACGTGCAGCTGTTCTAATTTGACTGCCCCATCCCCATGAGGATTCAAATGAAAATGTCCAATTTTACGTTTTCCCTCTTTTAAATAGTAGAGTTTCTCGTCCATTTTTTCAATATACATGAATTATCCACACCCCTTTTCTTATACACTATGAAAAAGGGTGTGGATGATATGCTAGGAAAATAGTTTATCCCAAAGCTTGACCACAAAGAATTTCACTTCTTTTTCGTCCTCTGCAGGTTCAGCTTCTATTTTATTAGTATTCGTTTCCTCTGCTTGTGCTACACTCGTGCCATTGGAGAAGTCAAGGAAACATAGAGGCGGAAACAATACGCACCACCAATTATCTCCTGTTCCTTTTCCAAGAGTGATTAAAATAGCTTCATACTCACCGGCCGGGTACATATATGTGCCATACAGTTTAGTTGGAAACTTGACTGAATCATTATAATCTACTTCAAAGGGATAGTTTATACCTTCTCTCTTCAGCGTTTCTGCTACTACTTTTTCAATTTCAGGAAGACTATCTTGAATTAAGTTTCTCGCTTCTTCAATGGAAGTTATATCTTTTACCCATTTGTTAATTTCCTGATTTACTTCGTCCCGTACGAGTCGTTTTACCTGCTGGTCATTTTCATTATTGCTGTCAGCTAATATACGAAGACGAATGGCTTCGTCAGGAATGACTTGATATTGTTCCCACTCAGCTCCCGTACTTTGCCCCCAAGGTAATACGACGATGATAATTGAAAGTGCCAGTAATAAGTGCAGGCTGTTTTTCATTTTGGTAAGTCCTCCCTGTCCCTCTGTTAGTTGCTAGTATAGGCAGAGGAGGAGGAATTTAAACCTATCAATCTATTAACCTTTTGCACGATTTAGTCTCAGGGGGATATTTTTTAATATCCCTTTGAAGTAAGGGATTGAATTTTGTAAGAACCGCGAGGATAGGCGGGAAACTATCCACTTTCCAAAGCGCCTGCAAGGTGCCATGAAAAAGCGTGCGATTTTTCCAATTCGGTCATTCCAGAATCTTTTAGAAATTAACCGGAAATACGGCTGGCAAACACCATTCTATCTTTTGTATTCATATCTTTACGAACCTCTACCGTATAATCCGGAAGGTTATCTTTAATTATCTTTTTTACTGCATTACCTTGCAGATGGCCAATCTCAAAAGCGATTAAAGAAGGATAATGTTCCGATTCCTTAATTTGTTTCACAATCGTATGGTAAGCTGCCAGCCCTTCCTGATCAGCGAACAAGGCTAGGGACGGGTCAAAATCTACCACCGTATCATCCATCGAATCCTTTTCTACATGCGCGATGTATGGCGGGTTGGAAACCACAATATCGACAGGTTCCTCTTTGAACGGGTCATAAAAATCACCTTGAACAAACTGAATATCAGCTCCAAACTTTTGGGCATTATGGGATGCGATTTGGAGGGCCTCTAAAGAAATATCACTTGCACAAATATCAGCTTTAGTAAGTTCAAGCGAAAGCGTTATTGCTATAATACCGCTTCCTGTCCCTATATCCACTATTTTAGGCTTATCCCCATCAAATTGTGCTACCCATCTCAAGATGCCTTCTACCAATTCTTCCGTTTCAGAACGAGGGACTAAAACCTTCGAATTTACCGAAAAATCTCTGCCGTAGAAGTTAGCTTCTCCCGTAATATGCTGGACAGGCATACCGGTTTCAGCATGAATGCGCACGCCTTCTACAAAAACATCACGTTTACTTTCCGGAAAAGTGTCTCTTTCATAAGCTAACAACTGTGCGAAAGACATGTTTAAAAAGTGCTCCAGTAATAGATCTGCTACTCTTGTTTCCCGCTTATGCTTATCCAAAAAAACGGAAGCCCAATGACGGGCTTCCTGAATCGTAGTAAAATTCGAATTCATGTTATTCACCAATCTGCTCAAGCTTCTTCGTCTGCTCCTCAATAAGAAGAGCTTCAAGAATTTCGTCCATATTCCCTTGAAGTACTTGATCCAGCTTCTGCAAGGTTAAACCAATCCTATGGTCCGTAACACGTGTCTGCGGGAAGTTATACGTACGAATACGCTCCGAGCGATCACCGGTACCAACTGCAGATTTACGGCTCTCATCGTATTCCGCTTGAGCTTCCTGCTGGAACTTATCATAGATACGAGCACGAAGAACCTTCATCGCTTTTTCTTTATTCTTGATCTGAGATTTTTCATCTTGACAGGATACCACGATCCCGGTCGGCTCGTGGGTTAAACGGACAGCTGACATGGTTGTATTGACACTTTGTCCTCCAGGCCCGCTTGAAGCAAACGTATCGACACGGATGTCTTTATCATGCACTTCAACCTCTACTTCTTCTGCTTCCGGCATAACTACAACAGTTGCCGTAGAAGTGTGAATTCGCCCACCTGATTCTGTCTCAGGTACACGCTGGACACGATGAGCTCCGTTTTCAAATTTCATTTTAGAATAAGCACGTTCCCCGTTCACGATAAAGATAATTTCTTTATATCCGCCTACATCGTTGGGATGAGCTTCAATAACTTCTGTTTTCCAGCCTTGCATTTCAGCGTAACGGGCATACATACGGTATAAGTCTCCGGCAAACAAAGCAGCTTCATCCCCGCCGGCCGCACCGCGTATTTCCATAATAACGTTTTTGTCATCATTAGGGTCACTCGGAAGCATGAGGACTTTAAGGCGTTCTTCTAATTCCTGTTTCTTCTGAGAGAGTTCATTAAGTTCTTCCTTGACCATTTCTTCCATATCATCATCAAGGTTATCATCAAGCATCGCTCTGGCGTCGTCCCTTTGCTCGGTAACCTCTTTATATTCTCTATAAGCCTCTACGGTCTCCTGCAGACCGGATTGCTCTTTAGAGTACTCGCGAAGTTTATTCGTGTCAGAAATGACTTCAGGATCACTTAATAGCTCGTTTAATTTTTCATAACGATCTTCCAATGTTTGTAAGCGTTCGATCAATGGTATGCACCTCTTTCTCCATAACAGTATAATTATATTATAGAGAACCCGCGGTTACAACCTGAGCTCCTTCACTAATCTTAAGAACCTGCAGGCTGGCTGTGAAAAATGCCTGGTCAGTCTTTTAAAAAGAAGACGACCAGGCACATCTTTTATTTAATCTTCACATGAATATTGTAGCGTGGAACAGCTTTATATACGGCTTGCTTGATTTCAGATTTCCATTCTTCAATTTCTTCGTCCGACATTTTATCTTCATTCTTCATATCAACCGAAACCCACACTTGGCTCGCTTCCAGAATTACTCGCTTTACTTTCACACCTGGGACTTCATCGGCAGCTTCTTTAATAAGCTTTCGATCTTGTTTCAGCCCCCATGAGTCTCCAACATATTTAATTAAACGAGGGTTTTGCGTATCCGTCGTTATTTTTTCATTCATACCCATATTTTCTACGTCGTCTCTGCTTGTCTGCCCTTGATACTTATCCACTTGCAGCCCGCACCCTGAGAGAAACAATACGGCCCCAAGAACGACTATCGTGTACCGAAACATGCCAATCACCTCTTCTCTTTTACCGTTATTGTTCTCTCAGAGCATAGTGTTTATGTATGATTTACAAAGTAAAAAAAGTGCACCCTTTTTGGAGTGCACCTCATTTTCTGTCTCTATTCTTTTATAGTCAGTTTATACTTGCTTGGTATAATCGCTTCTTTAGTAATAAGCTGTTTATATTTCTCAGCTTCCTCGTAACTTTGGAACGTTATTTCTTTGTTATCTTTTCTAAATTCGATAACAGTATTATAATCATTTACACCAACAATGCGATAAGCCATTTCAAGACCCCTTTCTCTTGTCCATATCCAAGATAATCACATTTTTACAATTCAAAAAGACAAAAGCCGAAAAGCCCACAGGTAGTGGTCTTTTCGGCTTTTGTCTAGCTTTATTATCTAGTCCAATCTTACCGGATATAAAATTTAAAATTGTATTGAAATTCTCATTATAGACGGAACTTATTTGAACCATCTACAAAATCTATTATAGTACAAAATTAGTTTTAAAAAAAGTGGGGAAGGTAAAAGTCAGACTATATGGCTAGACGGATTCTCTCCACTCTCTTTTATTGGAGAGCGGTTGAAAATCTAAGATTTTTTCACACATTTCGGCATATTTTAAACACATTTGATACGTATCTTCACTCAGCGAGTCTTGTTCAAGCTTTAGACATTCTTCTGCACATGCCCGGCAGACTTCAGCACAGGACTTGCACATGTCTTCAGCCATTCGGCTGTTATTTTGATGAACCTCCGCGGCGTAAGCATATGCTTGACAGCAATTTTTTAACAAATCGGCTTTTTTTAATAATTGGCTGGAACCCGTTACCGGCATCGCTATTCCACCTTTCCTCTTACAGGAATCTCAAACCTTTTGTAAAAAAATGCTTGCCTTTTTCTACTTTCAGCTATCAGGCTTCACAATTAAAACAATGTGACTACAGTCCAAGTCAAAATCCCAGTCTACAAAGATATCCTCTACTTTCAACTGCAATATTTTTTCTAAAGACAGTTGATGAAGCAGTCTTTTCTCAAGTTGGCGCTTGGCCAGTCTTAGTTGTTCACCAAACCCGGAGCGGATCATTTCTTTTTCAATAGCAACAAGTATTCCCTTCCGCTCAACTAATATCGTACGGTTGTTGATTTTAAAAGAACTAACCGATTCCGGAACTTTTTCCGCTTGCTTGGAAACTTTTTTAATTTCTTCATGAAGAGCCGCTTTATGCTGATAATCCTTCACCGAGGGATCTAACTCTTCATCTGATTTAATAATTCCAATAATCATTCCGGAACGATTTGTCAACGACCAATCGTAATAGAGGGAGTTCAGTTCTAATCCAGCAGTTGCACGGAATGTCGCTTTAATATCAGGATTTAATTCCTTCATCAGCAGGTCACGAGTTTCTTCTACTTTATTTTGATTGTTCTGACCCACGAGGAGCTTTTCCATAGGTGCCAGAAAATCCTTCAAATAAATCGTTACATAGGGTTTTTGAATGGTAACATAAACGGAAGCCGGTCCTTTTCCGAAGTTATCACGCAAAAGCTTCCCAATATAACTGGATATTTCAGATTGCAGTGAACGTTCCTCCATACATGTCATCCTTTAAGAAAGCATTTTTGTAGTCTATACATGGTCTTCCACTAGTATTGTTATATTAAACGTTCCCTAAAATATCCGAAAATATAATAAAGCTAAATTAAAGAATAAAGAAATTTCATTAAACATTGAATAAGTCAAATTTCAAACCCAGCAAGAGGCGTTCAGCCAGATGATTCGCATGGAACAGAGAAGCTTCAATTGACACATAAGCTGCGCTTTTTGGCTTTGTTGAATTTTCGTACATTATGCATTTCCTGAGGATAGAACAATAACAATCAGTATTATTTTTATAGCTCTGTTAAAATTCCGCATTGATATAACTGTAAAGCTCCCGTTACTGGAAGACTCAGTTTCGAGACTTTTGTTAGAAATAGGTCCTGCGGGGGACGATTCCGCTTTCCGTGGGCATGGGGTAAGCTTCCTCAGGCTTCGCCTTCCGGGATCTTACCGATCATGTTCATCCCACAGGAGTCTACATCGTCCCCCTCCGGACCTTGCGATATATGGAGCTCGAAATCTTGTTCAAAACGCCCGGTATATGATGATGGAGATAAACTTTTAACAATGAGCGTATACAGTGGATAATTCCCGCTATATAAGCGTTTGAGAGGGCCAAGCACCTTCTAACGCTTATAAAAGGGTCCGTTCGTTTTTCAACCATAGGCTGGCGAAGGGAACGACGAGACTCCCGCGGGAGAAGGAGCTAGGCGAGACCCCACAAGGAGTGGTAACGACTGAGGAGGCTTGCCAGTTCCCCCGCAGGAAAGCGAGTTGTTCCCGTAGTCAGCCACTCTCTTTATTAGCAACGGACCTGGAATATCTCGAATTCGAGTCTTCAACTAACCGGCCCTATTGTGTAATAAGTCTCTTATGAAAAATCAACAATAAACGTAAATAGTTGTTCCGCTAACTCCCAGGTAAAGTAAAAATAATCCCCCGCCTACTTTACGTGCAGCTGACAATAAAAAACCGGGTGTTTTTATATTACACACCCGGTTTTCCTGATTTTATTTATTTTTTCTCTGCATAAGCTGCCTTCACTTGCTGTTGCCTGGGTTTATGGGGAACTTCGTGGTGATGGCGGCAGCGCGGTTCGTAAGATTCAGAAGCCCCCACCAGAATAATAGGGTCATGATAAGATGCCGGCTTTCCATCAATTAAACGCTGTGTTCGGCTTGCAGGCGAACCACATATAGGACAAATAGCATTTAGTTTAGTGATGCTTTCACTAAGCGCCATCAACTCTGGCATTTTCCCGAAAGGTTCTCCACGGAAATCGGTGTCCAGTCCTGCAGTGATTACACGAATACCCCGATCCGCCAAACATTCCGCTACTTCAACGATATGCTCATCAAAAAACTGTACTTCATCAATTCCTACGATATCAACTTCCGCACCTACCTCGTTCAGGATGTCCAACGATTGTCTCATAGGGCGCGCCATAACTGAAGTGCCGTTGTGAGAGACTACGGCATCTTCTTTATAACGATCATCAACGGCCGGTTTATATACACGAACCGTTAAGTTGCCAAACGTCGCACGGCGTACGCGGCGAATTAATTCCTCCGATTTTCCACTGAACATACTTCCACAAATAACTTCTACCCATCCGCTTTGCTTCATTACATACACGTTCACTGTCGCTCCCTTCTTACACAATCCGCCAAGGTTTTCAATAAAAAAGAGCCCTCCTGATCGACTCCGCTACTGAACGAATGATCAATCGCTCACGGACCATCAAGGACAGCTCTTTTTATAATAATTATAAAGGTCTCGAGCAACCAATCCTAACATAAACAAAACTATAAAGTAGTTTTTTTGCTCCACAATATAGTTTCATTTATGTGGATCATCTTCTTTCAAACACATTTCTGATAACAGGGTTCTCTACATCTGCTTTCAGTTATTTTTGACAAAAAAACAGGCAAACCATAAAAGACAATTTGCCTGTTTTTGCTCAAAATGATGCAACATCCATCCCAAAGGATAGGCGCTCATTATTATGAAAGGTTATATTTTTTCTTGAAGCGATCCACACGGCCACCAGCTTTGTCAGCTTTCTGTTTGCCAGTGTAGAACGGATGAGACGCAGAACTAATCTCGATACGGATCAATGGATACGTGTTTCCATCTTCCCACTCGATCGTTTCTTCGGATGCTTGAGTAGATCCGGTTAGAAACTTGAAATTAGAACTTGTGTCTAGGAATACAACTTTACGGTATTCTGGATGAATTCCTGATTTCATGTTCTTCCACTCCTTTTTGCCCTGATTCCTTTAGAAACAGAGTTATTGTAAGAGCCGTCGAAGGTTAATTAAAACACCTTTTACTGAAACTCACATAGAAAGATTATAACAGGGTACAATCCCCATTGCAAGATTAGATCCTGCATGGGGTAAGGTTAAAATATTTTACGATTACTAGGAACGTCTTCCCTGAGCAGATTTGCCCTGCATATCCTTGTTCATCATTTCAAAGAACTCTTCATTGTTTTTAGAATTCTTCAGTCGTTTCATAAATCTTTCTGAGAAATCAGGGGCATCCGACATCATTTTACGTATAGCCCATATTTTTTCTAAGTGATCTTTTTTAAGAAGCAGCTCTTCTTTACGGGTCCCTGAACGAAGTAGATCAATCGCTGGAAAGATACGGCGCTCAGCCAGGCTTCGATCCAGATGAAGCTCCATATTGCCTGTCCCTTTAAATTCCTCATAAATAACGTCATCCATACGAGATCCTGTATCTACTAATGCAGTTGCCAATATAGTCATGCTCCCGCCTTCTTCAATATTTCTGGCCGCACCAAAAAAGCGTTTCGGCCTGTGAAAGGCAGCAGGATCAATTCCTCCGGAGAGCGTTCGTCCACTCGGTGGAATGACTAAGTTGTATGCTCTGGCGAGCCTGGTAATACTATCCATCAAGATAATAACATCGCGCTTATGCTCTACTAAACGCATCGCGCGTTCTAAGACCAGCTCAGAAACTTTAATATGATTCTCCGGAACTTCATCAAATGTAGAGCTGACTACATCTACATCGGAATGAACGGAGCGCTCAATATCCGTAACCTCTTCCGGACGCTCATCGACAAGTAAAATAATGAGCTTTGCGTCAGGATGGTTAGTGGTTATGCTGTTAGCCATTTGCTTAAGCAGCATCGTCTTACCGGCTTTTGGAGGAGCTACAATGAGACCACGTTGCCCATACCCCACAGGGGAAATGACATCCATCATACGTGTAGACAATTTCTTAGACTCTGTTTCCAATTTCATATGACGATCCGGATACAGAGGGGTAAGCGCAGGAAAATGAACTCTCTCTTTTGCTGAATCAGGGTCTTCTCCATTGACTGCATCTACATGGAGCAACCCATAATAACGTTCGTTCTCTTTCGGCGGTCGTACTTTACCTGATACTTTATCTCCGTTCCTTAAATCAAACCTTCGAATTTGAGACGCGGAGATATAAATATCCTCAGCACTTGGAGAATAATTAATCGGGCGGAGAAAACCAAACCCTTCTGATGGAATGATCTCCAAGATCCCATCCATAAATAAAAAGCCATCTTTTTCGGCTTGTGCTTTCAAGATAGCAAAGATTAATTCTCTTTTTGTCAGTTTCGCATAATAGGAGACTTTGTACTGTCGTGCTTTCGCGTAAAGTCCCTTTAACGTCATCGTCTCTAAATTGGAGATGGTTAAATCTGCCACAAAATCACCACTTTTATTTTTATTCTAAACGAGTTTGAACAGGAATTTTTCCAATGTAAGCTTGTTGTGTGGAATGAAATTTTACTTCTCTATTGAATGTTGGAATGAAAGTAAAAGGAGAAGTTAAGTGAAGTTAAATTCAGAAGCTTACGGAGGGATAAACAGTCCATTCTCTTCTATCTCTATCGAACAACCTATATTGTACTCTTGTCTTCCTGAGGATTCAATCGTAAAGTTTGGGTACATGCTTAGAAGATGTGCGGAAGCTTTCGTAGAATTAGAGGAAGCCGGAGCCCCGGCTTCCAGGTTTTCAATGCTCGGCAGCGTTGAGGCTCATTGAAACTGAAGTTTATAATCAACTATTTCAATTAGCGTTCCTCTCCTTAACCAACTCTTATGACATCAACATCAATGTTCAACATCGCCTTTGTTTTATAACCAGGTTCACTTTCTTGTTCAGGCTGTGATCACGTCGCTAAAAAGGACAGTGCCCGACGTAACTCGCATAACAACCGTTTGAGTCATAGGTTTCTGCTCTTAAACTGCACGCCCTTTTGACAGCTCTTCATCGTTTACTCCTGTTGCGGCAAAAGCAGCACCATCTCCAACACAGAAGTCTTCCATAGGCAGAACTACGTTAAATCTTCAACGCCTATGCTTTTAACATCTCTCAAGTTCATCATCGTTAGATGGTTTTAACTTCCCTTTAATCTTTCCACCTAAACATTTTAACGCAACAGCAGCAAGCCCCCCTTCCGGTACCCCCTCCTGAACCAAAGAGAATATCGACTTCAGTATGGTCGAAAGCTGTATTAATTTCCGCGGCGAGGTCAGCATTAGGGAGCAATTTGATCCCTGCTCCAGATTGGTATGGTATCAAAATCGGATTCTTCTTTTCTAGGAATTCTGAAATTGTTCAATTTCTTTCTCTGACATTTCCTCGTACCAGACGTTAGCACCAAGTTCAATCAACTTATTTGTAATGTTTTCATAGCCTCGCTCGATATGATCGACGCCGGTAATCTCTGTGATTCCTTCTGCCATCAGCCCTGCAATCACAAGAGCAGCACCGGCACGAAGATCTGATGCCTTTACCTTTGCTCCTTGTAATTTGGAAGGTCCAGCCACAATGGCTGATCCGCCTTCGACTTTTATAGCAGCATTCATACGCCTTAGTTCATCCACGTGTTTAAAACGAGCCTGATATATGGTATCTGTTACAATTCCTGTCCCTTCTGCTTTCGTAAGCAGAGAGGTAAGCGGCTGCTGTAAATCCGTGGGAAATCCTGGGTAAACAAGCGTTTTAATATCCACACTTCGCAGATGCTTTCCAGGACGCACATATAGTTGTTCATCATTTTCTTCAATCGTTACGCCCATTTCACGCAGCTTAGCAAGCAAGGATTCAAGGTGCTGAGGAATAACGTTATCAATGATCATTTCCTCTCCTTGAGCTGCAGCCATAATCGTATAAGTTCCTGCTTCAATGCGATCGGGAATAATGGTATGAAGGCATCCCTTTAACTCTTGCACTCCTTCAATACGAATAACATCCGTTCCCGCTCCTTTAATTTTAGCCCCCATACTTGTAAGTAGTGTAGCCACATCAATAATTTCAGGCTCTTTGGCCGCATTTTCGATTATAGTTTTTCCTTTGGCTCTCACAGCTGCCAGCATAATATTAATGGTAGCACCTACACTTACAACATCCAGGTATATTCGTGCACCTCTTAATTCTTCGGCACGAAGGTAAATCGCCCCTTGTTCATTTGTCACTTCGGCGCCTAATGCCTCAAATCCTTTTATGTGCTGGTCAATCGGTCTTGGTCCTAAATGACATCCTCCCGGCAGTCCAATAACCGCCTTATTAAACCGCCCAAGCATCGCTCCCATAAAGTAATAAGAGGCCCTCAGCCTTTTAACCTTTCCATTTGGCAGCGGCATGGAAACCATCTGGGAAGGATCGATGTGGATGGTTCGTCCATCTTTTTTCACCTTCCCTCCGATTTCTTCTAAAAGATCGGACAAAATCCCAACATCTGAAATATCAGGGAGTCCTTCAATTGTGACTGAAGAATCAGCTAAAATAGCTGCCGGAAGTAAAGCAACGGCACTGTTTTTCGCTCCACTTACGCGGACTTGTCCACGTAAACGTGATCCGCCTTCTACTAATAATTTATGCATGAGATACTCCTCGCTTTAAAGGTAAAAGTTGATGATCTTATTATGTGCAATTTTTACCATTTAACACGTTATTTTTGATTGTTCCAGTCATTAAGAAACTTTTCAATCCCCTGGTCTGTGAGTGGGTGCTGAACAATCTGCTCGAAAATTTTGTAAGGAACGGTCGCAATATGAGCTCCGTGGATAGCGGCTTCTGTTACGTGTATTGGGTGACGAACCGAAGCTGCAATGATCTCTGTCTCAATCGCATGACGATCGAATATTTCGGAGATTTGCGCGATCAGCTCCATCCCGTTTTGACCAATATCATCCAATCGTCCTAGGAACGGAGAAACGTAAGAAGCTCCTGCACGAGCAGCCATCAAAGCTTGATTTGCGGAAAAAATAAGAGTTACGTTTGTTTGGATTTTTAACTCACTTAAGATTTTGACCGCCTTCAAACCCTCAAGCGTCATAGGAACTTTTACCGTAATGTTAGGTGCAATGGCCGCTAGTTCCTTTCCTTCTTCAACCATGGACTCAGCATCTTCTGAAACCACTTCCGCACTAACAGAACCGTCTATTTCTCCAGTAATTTCCTCCAGTCGTTCGTGAAAGGAAACTCCTTCTTTTGCTACAAGACTTGGATTTGTTGTTACTCCAGATAATATACCGAGTGATTTAGCCTCACGAATATGGTCAATGTTCGCTGTATCAATAAAAAATTTCATTACAAACTCCTCCTGCTTTCTTAACATTTTAGTTTAATGAAAATTGTCGAATGATTGCGTTTTCATACATGTGGAAAAGGAAACCGCTACGATGTAACGGCTTCCTGTGCTAGTATAATTATGCTTTTTGGGAAGAACCAAACGCACGCATTTTCCCGATTACTGTTTCCTTAATCGCATCACGTCCAGGTCCAAGATATTTACGAGGATCATACTGCTCTGGCTGTTCAGCTAATATTTGGCGTACAGCTTTTCCTTGAGCCATTTGGCTTTCAGTATTTACGTTGATTTTTGCTGTTCCAAACGAAATCGCTTTTTTCACGTCGGCTGTTGGAATTCCAGTACCACCGTGAAGCACAAGCGGCTTGTCTACAAGTCCCATGATTTCTTCCATGCGGTCAAAACCTAGGTTTGGTTCACCTTTATAAGGACCGTGTACAGAACCAAGAGCAGGAGCAAACACATCAACATTTGTTTCGTCTACTAGTTTCTTACACTCAGACGGAATCGCGTAAGCTGCTTCTGCATCATTTACGATAATGTCATCTTCTTGTCCGCCTACGCGGCCAAGCTCTGCTTCAACAGAAACGCCATGAATGTGTGCTAATTCCACTACTTTTTTAGTTAGTGCTATGTTTTCTTCTAGCGGATCATGGGAAGCATCAATCATAACAGATGTAAATCCTGCGTGAATCGCTTCGGCACATTTTTCAAAGCTTGAACCATGATCAAGGTGAATCGCTACCGGTACAGTTGTACCATAAGATTTCATAAGAGCTTTAACCATGTCAACCACGACGTTAAAGCCACCCATATATCGACCAGCGCCCTCAGAAACCCCAAGGATAACTGGAGATTGCTCTTCTTCAGCAGCCTGCAGGATTGCTTGAGCATATTCAAGATTGTTAAGGTTGAACTGTCCTACTCCGTAGCGTTCTTCCTTTGCTTTTTCTAGCATTTCTTTCATTGATACCAGTGGCATGAAAGATCCTCCTTTTGTAAATACGATCTATACTCTACACGTATATTTCCATAAGAAATCATAACATGTAAGTTTACTCACAGTAATAGAATACCAATACCCTATCCCAGGTGCAACACTCTAAAACCGTTATAACGCTTACATTTAAAAAATATAAGATTAGCTACTATGTGTTAAGGTTCCCGCAACCATTTCTTTCAATTTATGGATATCAAAAGGCTTTAAGATAATATCCTGTACAAAAGGATATTCCGAAACTTTTTCAATGGATTCTCTAGACTGGCCTGTAATTATAAGGACCGGTGCGCTAAACCCGATTTCATCCAAATGATGCAGCACTTCACTTCCATTCATAATAGGCAGATTGTAATCCATTACCACAAGGTCTATGCTATGTTGTTCGACTAGATCACAAGCTTGTTTTCCTGTTTTAGCACTTACTGTTTCATACCCTTCGCTCTTTAAGATCTCTTCAAGTAACAGCCTAATACCGGCCTGGTCATCTACGATTAGTATCTTGTTCGACATGGTTTATCCCTGCCTTTCGAATATTAGTAAATAGACACCTTTTCTCCTAGTCCACTTCTTTCTCTCTGCATATTTAGTTCGATGATTGCGAGCTACATTCCTGCGCACACACGTTCGAGCCCTAAATTTCTCTGGTTTAGCAATGAAAAAAAGTCGATTTTTGTAAGTTATACGATTTAATACAAAGGCAGTACATGTCTCAATTTGTTTATTTTTATAAAAATCCTATAATGCATGGTAGTTCATTTTCCAAATAAGGCTTATTGAACTAAAGGGCCGTATAGTTGAAGACTCGATTTCGAGGTATTCCAGGTCCGTTGCTAATAAAGAGAGCGGATGGCTACGGGAACAACTCGCTTTCCTGCGGGGGAACTGGCAAGCCTCCTCAGTCGTTACCACTCCTTGTGGGGTCTCGCCTAGCTCCTTCTCCCGGTCGAGTAAGCGGGAGCCTTTCATATAGAAGGGCTCCTCACTCCTCACAGAACCGTGCGAGCGGTACTACCGCACACGGCTCTTCCCATCACCATTCA
>NZ_JBQQCN010000022.1:0-74360 GCF_052246795.1 Halobacillus sp. K22
TTGACTTAAAATTACTGGAAGAATCATGTACACTTACAATTATAACCGTAGTTTAACAGATTGCTTGATAGAAAGGGAACATTCATGAATGATAATCAGCAAACTTCACCGATTGATTTCACCATTATATTTATTGTCCTGACCTTTGGAGTCATCAGCTGCTACACCCTTTACACCGTAGATCCTTACTTAGGTGCTGGAGACCAAGGTTCTTATATGAAACAAATCGTCTGGTACATACTGGGAAGCATGGTTGCAGCCGTAGCTATGATCCTGGATTATGACCGCCTTCATCAAATTGTCTGGGGTCTTTACGGCTTTGGGTTAACGGCCTTGCTCATGCTGTTCTTTAAATTCCCCCCGGGTCTCGTCCACTATTCAGGCGGTGCCTGGAGCTGGTTTAAATTACCTGGCATCGGTACCATCCAGCCTTCAGAATTTATGAAGGTTTTCCTGATCGTCACACTTGCTCATGTCATAGTTAAACATAATGAAAAAACCCGGATGAAAACCGTTAAAACGGATATGATGCTGCTCGGCAAGCTGATGCTTCTTTCCGTTATTCCCATGGGACTTATTGCGGTTCAGCCGGATCTAGGGACATTCCTTGTATTAGTATCCATCACGACCTTTATGATTTTAGTATCCGGTATTCAATGGAGAATTCTGCTCTCGATTGTCTCTTCTGTACTGATCGTTATAGCAGCCGTGGCCACCACGTTCTTATTTAATATTACAAGAGTGACCACATTCTTTGAAGAATCGGTGTTTGCGCACGTCGACTCCCGCTTCTACGGATGGCTGCAGCCTGAAAAATATGAGCTTGGCGCTGGTCTGCAGCTGATCAAAGCCATAACGGCGATCGGCTCCGGTCAGCTGACCGGGAAAGGCTCAGGCAATTTTGAAGTCATGGTGCCGGAACGCCATACCGATATGATCTTCACTGCGGTGTCCGAGCAGTTTGGTTTTGTCGGCTCAAGCATAGTAGTTACCCTGTTTTTCCTGCTGGTCTACCGGATGATTCAAATTGCTCTCGAAAGTAACGATGCGTTTGGAAGCTATTTAATCGTTGGGGTCGTTGCTATGATCGCCTTTCAGGTTTTTCAAAATATCGGTATGTCCATTCAGCTGCTCCCGATCACGGGGCTTCCTCTTCCATTTCTCAGTTATGGAGGAAGTTCGACTCTCGCTTATATGCTCGCAATCGGCCTCGTGCTGAACGTCAAATCCCGTACGAGATCTTACATGTTTGAATAAGGTAAACAAAAGGTGGAGAAGCTTTCTAAAAGACTTCCCACCTTTTTTTATAGATTAATTAAGCATGTCCCTTAGAAAAAAGACGGAATAAGATTCCTCCGATTTCCACCTCTTTAATTCATGATTAGTGAACAGTTTATTAAGTGGTTTCGAGTTTCTGATTCGGCCAGGTCCGGAGGGGAACGAGGAGACTCCTGTGGGATAAACATGATCGGTGAGACCCCGGAGAGCGTAGCTCGAGGAGGCTCAGCGAAGTGGAAGTTCGACTAAGAACACCACGTCGTGTGGCAACGTCGAACGACCCTGCGTCGTGCAGGGCCACGGAAAGCGAGTCGTTCCCCGCAGGACCTAACTCTCTCACTAGATATCTCGAAACTGAATCTTAAACACACTGGAGCTTAACTATAAAATCAACACAAGGATCTAACCTATCTTATAAAGATTCATTGGAAGGAGAATAATGATGAAAATTGATGTAATTGGTGACGTTCATGGCTGCCTGGACGAATTAAAGCAGCTATTCACGGAGCTAGGCTACGAGTGGAAAAGCGGCCTTCCTTTTCACCCCGATGGACGAACCCCGATCTTTGTCGGTGACATTACCGACCGCGGTCCTGCTTCGGTGGAGTGCATCCGCTTTGTCTGCCAGTTAGTATTGGAAGAAAAAATGGCGCTCTACGTACCTGGCAACCATTGCAATAAACTGTACCGTTTTTTCCTCGGTAATCCTGTAGAGGAGACGCATGGCTTAGAAACAACCGCAGACGAATACCGGAGCTTATCCAACCGTGAACAAAAAAAGGTGCGTAAACAGTTCATGACACTGGTGGAGGAATCCCCTCTTTATCACGTGCTGGAAGAAGCGGACGCCGTGATCGCCCATGCCGGTATCCGGAGAGAAGATATCGGAAAAAATAATAAAAAAGTGAAGACGTTCGTATTGTACGGAGATATTACAGGAGAAAAGCTTCCGGACGGGCGTCCTGTTCGAAGAGACTGGGCCCAGCATTATGACGGCGACTTATGGGTGGTTTATGGTCACACTCCTGTACGTGAACCGCGCTTCGTCAACAAAACTGTGAATATTGACACTGGCTGCGTATTTGGAGGGCAACTGACTGCGTTCCGCCTCCCGGAAGAAGAACTGGTCAGCGTCCCTTCCTCAATGCCGCTCGTTGAAGAGAAGTTCAGATATTGAACTACCCCCACTTACTCGCTGACGCTCCTTGAAGTAGGGGGATTCCTAAGAGCACAAACCTAACGGTTCGCTAAAAAAATCAGACTCCAATGGGGTCTGATTTTTTACTATCAACCTTCATTCGTATAGCGGCTCCACTCATCGGGGATGGCAGATGTAAAGGACATTGGCTTTCCAGTCCAGGGATGATCGAAGGCCAGTTGATGACAGTGAAGAGCCTGACCGCTCCAGGCAAGATCTTCTGCTTCTCCGTATAATGTATCTCCCACAAGCGGATGGCCGATGGAGGCCATGTGGACACGAATTTGATGGGTCCGCCCGGTCTCAAGCTTCAGTCTGACGAGCGTAGTCTCTTCATGCCGTTCCTGAACCTCGTATAGCGTTTTCGATGGCTTTCCATCTAAACAGGTAGTACGTTCCACAATCGATCCTGCCTTCCGCGCAATAGGTGTTTCGATTACCCCTTCCTCCTGTTTCAGCTTTCCTTTAATCAGTGCCGTATAAAAACGCTCAATCTTCCTCTGCTCAAGCGTCAGCAGCCGGTGGCTGTATGCGTGCTTCGCAGCAATCATCAGCCCTGACGTCTCCCGGTCAAGCCTCGTTACAATATGAACCGTGTTCGAAAGACCGTGCTTCTCATAATGATGAAGCAGCCGGCTCGCGATAGACGAGTCCCGGTGATGGGGTGATGGAACGACAGGGACCGATGATGGCTTATCAATCACGATCACATCCTCGTCTTCATAACAAATCGTGAGCGGCCCTTCTTCAGGACGCAAATTATCTCCCGCGACTTCATCGGGAAAATGAACGGTAACCTGTTCATCACACGCCACGTTCTGTTTAAGAGAAGCGGGCTGTCGATTGATATCAATACGTCCGGCTGCCTTGACCCGTTTGATCAGCTGACGGGAGAAATAAGCTCGTTTTTGCAAGAAATCCCTTACGCTCTGACCCGACGCCTCTTGAGGGACGCGCCAGCTTTTTGTAACAGCACTCACGATTTAGAATTAGAATACTCATCGGATACGAAGGAATCATGCACACGTCTCCAGAACGGAAACGGACGGAAGCGGGCAAACCGGACTTTTTCTGTTGCCACGCGGCACTGGATGGATTTCACGTCCTTGTAAGTACGAGTAATATGATCCATCGTAATCAGAAAGCTTCTGTCGTTCAATGGTTTTAATAAGCACGTATGATGGCTCGGTAAAATAAGTGGAGAACCAATGGTACGGAACACCCTATTGTTGATAGAAGCCATCTCTGCAATCTGAATCGCTTCAAGGGAAGGGTGAAGTATAGCGCCGCCGAGTGCTTTGTTATAAGCTGTACTGCCAGAAGGCGTGGAAATACAAAGTCCATCTCCACGGAAGGTTTCAAAATGGTCGCCTTTAATTTCGATATCAAAAACCACCGACCCCTCTGAAGTCTTAATGGTACATTCATTTAGCGCTAGATAACGGTCTTCCTCTTCGCCGTCTTTCGGGCGGATGGTTACTTCAAGAAGCGGGTATTCAACCACCTGGAATGGCGTACGCGCGATTTCGATAATCAGCTTCTCAAGCTCTTCCGGCATCCAGTCGGCATAGAAGCCTAAGTGGCCGGTGTGAATCCCGATAAACGCCGTTTGATCCAGACGGTGCACATACGTGTGAAAAGCTTCTAATAACGTGCCGTCGCCTCCTACAGAGATAGCAAGATCAGGCTCGTCCTCATTGTACTCCAGCTGGAATTCAGTTAAATAATTTTTGATTTTGGATCGTATTTCGTTAGATTTCTGGTCGCCTTTAGAAAGGATCGAGAATTTCATCTGCTGCCCACTCCTCTACTTCTTTTTAGTATGGTTTTTCTGGTCTTCTTTACGCAAAAATACTTTCTGGGCTTCCTGGATCTCACTTTTAATCTTGGACATTTCTTCATCCAGGCGGAAAGCTGCTTCTCCGGCTCGTTTTAACCGGTTCTTAATTTCCGATGGTATTTTCCCTGCATATTTATAATTTAAGGAGTGTTCATTGGTCGCCCAGAAATTCATTGCCAGCGTACGGATTTGAATTTCTGCTAACACAATCTTTTCTCCATGAATGGTCTCGACTGGATACTCAATGATTACGTGGTAGGATCTGTAACCGCTCTCTTTTTTCCGGGAGATGTAATCCTTCTCTTCGACGATCTTGAAGTCGTGACGGTTTTTCATCATATCTACGACTGCATAAATGTCATCTACAAATTGACAGACTACACGCACACCCGCTATATCCTGCAGTTCTTTTTCAATGTTTTCAGGATTGATTGCTTTTCGTCTAGCTTTTTCAATGATACTTGATCTTGGTTTTACGCGACCCGTGACAAATTCAATTGGGGAATGCTCCATCTCATATTCAAACTGCTGCCGCATTCCCTTTAGTTTTACTTTTAATTCATCAACTACTTGTCCATAAGGTGCTATAAATATATCCCAATTCATCTTGCGCCCACCTTTATGTATCCAATCTGTATAGTAAATATGTGCGTTTTCTCCTGCATTCATTGTATCATAAAGTTAAGTCACATCAGAAATGATAAAGGAGGTACTCCCATATGTCCCAAGAAATAGAAATTGAATTTAAGAACTTGCTGACAAAGGATGAGTACGACCGTGTCCACCAATTATACCCATTCGAATCAGTTGAATTCGTAGAGCAAACCAACTATTATTTTGAAACAGATGATTTAAAACTCCGCAGTCAGGGTGCTGCACTCCGCATCAGGAAAAAGAATGATCAATGGATGCTGACCTTGAAACAGCCTCATCCAGAAGGTCTGCTTGAAACGCATGACCCGCTCTCTGAAAACGAGGCAGATTTCTGGATTCAAAACCGTATGGTGGAGAAACCGAATGTAGGTAAACAATTGGATGAGCTGGGGGTTTCATTGGAAGACTTAGTATTCCTTGGTTCTCTTACAACGAGAAGAAAAGAAATCGAGTATAAAGATACCCTTCTCGTCCTTGATCACAGCCTCTATTATGACAAAGAGGATTTTGAACTTGAACTCGAAGCCAAGTCTAAAGAACAAGGAAAAAACGTTTTTATGCAAATTTTAAATCAGTGCAATATTCCTGAACGGGAAACAGATAATAAGATCAAGCGCTTTTATAAAGCCCGGCAAGAATCAGAATAGTTGCCGTAGTACACGCCCATTGCTAAAATGGATTAACAGACAGGAAGGGATTTTATGGTACAGCGACCTGGAACGATTTATGAGGCGATTGGTGAAGAAAAAATATCAGAGCTTGTCGAAGCTTTTTACAGCCGTGTAAGCAGCCATCCGGATTTAATACCGATCTTCCCTGAAGATCTAACAGAAACCGCCCGGAAGCAGAAACAGTTTTTGACTCAGTTCTTCGGCGGCCCTCCTCTTTACATTGAAGAGCACGGTCATCCGATGCTGCGAGCAAGACATCTGCCTTTTGAAATTACACCAACTCGAAGAGACGCCTGGCTGTCATGTATGTCAGGCGCTTTAAACGAGGTTCATATTGAAGAACCTTATCGATCCGCTATTTTCGAACGATTAACCATGACAGCAAACCACATGATGAACACACCAGAAGAGAAGAAAGGAGAATCGAAGTGAGTTGGAAAAGCTTGAGCAGCAATAATGACACCCAAGGAACAGCCAGCGGTTTTTTCAATTTATTAAAGCGGCCCATAGAAATTTATGTGTTTATCGATCCGCTCTGTCCTGAATGCTGGTCACTTGAACCATTCTTAAAGAAACTCACTATCGAGTATGGCCGCTTCTTTACTATCCGTCCCATTATCAGCGGGAAGTTAACTTCCTTTCAGCAAAATAAAGTCAAGAAACCTGAAAATCTGAAAAAAGCATGGGACAGCACCACTTCCCGGACCGGCATGTGCTGTGATGGTGATGTTTGGATTGAAAATCCGGTTTCCTCCCCCTTCGCAGCCTCTCTTGCTGTAAAAGCAGCCGAACTGCAAGGGAAAAAAGCAGGCATGCGTTTTCTAAGAAAAATTCAGGAGTATGTTTTCCTTGAAAAGCAGAATATATCTGACGAAGATGTATTGATCGAATGTGCCAGCAAAAGTCGTCTGGATGTAGAGGAATTTAAAAAAGATCTTCATTCCGATGCAGCCCGCAACGCCTTGAACTGTGACTTAAAACTGACGCATGAAATGGAAGTTGAATCAACGCCTACCATTGTTATTTTCAATGAATCCGAAGAAGATGCGGGACTTAAAATTACCGGCTTGTATTCCTACGAAGTGTATGTAAAAGTCCTTAAGGAAATGTTGCAAAAGGATCCAACCCCTGCCATTAAGCCAGCTCTGGAAGATTTTTTGCATTATTACCGATTTGTAGCGAATAAAGAGATTGCGGTTGTCTATGACTGGACGGAGCAGCAGGCTAAGAGAGAAATGAAAAAATTAGTGCTGAAGCAGAAAGCGCGCGAAGTGCCAGTGAAGCACGGAGCTTTCTGGGAATATCTTGGCATGTAATAAGCAAGCAGCTCTAAACGATACCGAAATGGTTAGATGTGTGTCTAACGATTTCGGTATCGTTTTTTTAATGCGTCATTGGACTGGGGAATGTTCATGATAGTTTGACCCGTTCTTTGCCTCCACTGCACTGTCTGCTCCCCAATAGCTTAGTGGTCAAACGCAAATCCTTTCTCTCAGGTTGTAATTCTCTTGAAACCTTTCCAGCGAATGAACGTAATGCAATAATATGAAATGGGGATTTATGCGCGAGATAGAATGCCTTAGTGATAAATCTTTCACATATGTCTGTCTATCTTTGTTTTGTTCCATTCGAAATTGAAAAGTGTAAAAAAATTGAGACAAACCCACAATTTGTCTTTAGTCCACGCCAAGCAGATGGTAGATGACGTAGAGAATACTCCCGACAAAAGCGAAGAAAGAAGGATTAACAATGATTGCTGACATGTACAAACGAAGAGAAAAACTTGCCTACTCCCTTACTGGAGTTCTTATACTAGTTATGGCAGGATATTTGGTATGGAATCTTCCAGAAACCAGTCAAGAATGGCTGGAAGCAGTTGTCCTGCTTGTCCCTGTTATTTTTATGGTGATGATTGCGGGATCCAGCCGTCACAAATATAATAAAGTGAAAGCCCTGTCGATACCGGAAGCATCTGGTTCACTAATGGAGTCCGACCACGTCATATGGAAGTCCGATGCAGTCAGCCTTCCTCGGCTGTTAGCTTTCGAAAAAAACGGAGCCTATTTTGGCATGCTGAAAATGGAAAAACTGCCATGGTGGAGCCACCCGATTGTGTTTTTCCAAAAATCTATCTTATCGTTCATCCCGAGTACATACAGCTTTTATACACAGGAAGGTGAGAAACTTTTTTCCTTTCGGCGAAACGGATTTAAGGAAACGAATGTTACCATTTATGACAAGGAAGGAAATCACTTAGGCACTTATATACAAGAAGAATTTAGAAGTCTTTTTAAGGTTAAAGGGGAAATTAAAGACGAGAAAAACCTGTCCGTTCTTTCCGTAAAGGCCTCAGGAACAAGCGGTGATTTTTCCTTATCGGATGAAGATGGCCATCGCTGGGCGCATTTTTATAATGGCCGCTTCCCTCATGAATACACGAAGTTATTCCGTGACGTTGATAACGACATCGTAGAGTTATCGAACGAGCTCTCGTTAAAAAATAAACGGTTGCTGCTTGCTGTCATCAGCTTTCTATTTATGAATCGATCTTTAAATGGATAAGAATCTTACTTGATAGGAATGAATCATGAGGAAGGAGACAAAAATGAGTAAACTAAGAATAGGGGCCGGTTTAATTGGAAACCTTATCGTATGTTTTTGGGGCGTAAACAGTATACTTACAAGCGAACCCGTTTTTAATCATTTAATATTTTCTTACTTGTTTGCGATCGGTGGTTTTATTAGCTTCATTGCTTTAATTATTGAGCTGAGGAAAAAAGAGCGTTTAGATCATAAGAATCCTCCTAATAACTCTTAGATTCCTATGGATCTAAGGGTTTTTCTTTTCAGCTAAACTATCCCGGTGAGCATAGCCCGGCTAAGAACTGTCATACATATAAACAAAGGAGGAAGAGCTATGAAAGTTTGGAAAATCATTGCCTGCTGCTTTGTCATCTTATTATTGGGCAGTTTTCACTTATTCGGGTTAATGCGTTTATATCCTTTGTACATTACCTCCCCCCTTCTATTTATTACCATTTATCTTTGCATCTCCTTTATTTATCACAGAAAAACTTTTAAAGGATTTCATTAGAAAACCCGCGTGCCTGTTGGAATCACGCGGGTTTTTCATAGGTTTATTTTTTAAGAAGTTCTTCCATTTCATTCAACTTTTCTTCAAACACATCAAGGGCAGAGAGTATTGGATCTTTTGAGGTCATATCCACACCCGCCTGCTTTAACACTTCAATCGGATAGTCGCTGCTTCCTGCTTTCAGGAAGCTCTTATAACGTTCAACTGCCGGCTCACCTTCAGAAAGGATCTGATCGGCTAAAGCAGTCGCTGCCGCATAGCCGGTTGCGTATTGATAAACATAATACCCCATGTAAAAGTGAGGAATACGCGCCCATTCAAGGCCGATATGGTCATCAATCACAATATTGTCCCCAAAGTATTTCTTATTGAGATCATAGTAAATCTCTGTCAGCTTATCTGCTGTCAAAGCTTCACCATTTTGAGCCTGCATATGAATCTCATGTTCGAATTCAGCAAACATCGTTTGTCTGAATACTGTACCGCGGAAACCTTCCAGGAAGTTATTCAATAAATATAGCTTCTCTTTTTCACTCTTTGTATTCTTCAGCATGTGATCATTCAGCAATGCCTCATTACACGTAGAAGCGACTTCGGCCACAAAAATGGAATAGTTCCCGTAACGGTACGGCTGATTCGCATGCGTATAATAGCTGTGCAGGGAATGTCCCAATTCATGAGCCAGTGTGAATAAATTATTCACATTATCCTGCCAGTTCATTAAAATATAAGGATTTGTTCCATAGTGACCAGAGGAATAGGCACCGCTCCGTTTACCTTTATTCTCTTCAACGTCAATCCAGCGGTTCTCAAAGCCTTCTTCCACTGTGCTGACATATTCCTCCCCGAGCGGCTCAAGTCCTTTCAGCACAAGTTCCTTGGCTTCCTCATAAGATACCTTCATTTCAGCATCTTTAACGAGCGGCGTATAAATATCGTACATATGGACTTCATCTAATCCGAGTACTTCTTTTCTAAGTTCAATATAGCGATGAAGTAATGGCAAGCGCTCATTGACGGCTTCAATTAAATTATCGTACACCGTTTCCGGTATGTTATTATTATTTAATTTCGCTTCACGGGCGCGCTCGTAATTTCTAACTTGAGCATTAAAGTTATTTTTCTTCACATGGCCGCCCAATGTTGATGCGAAGGTATTTTTGAAAGAACCAAACGTATCATACATCGCTTCAAAAGCAGACTTTCGTACTTCACGGTCATCTGATTTAAGAAAACCGACGTAACGTCCATGCGTTAGATCTACCTCTTCCCCTTCTTCATTCTTGATCGTTGGAAAAGTAAGATCCGCATTATTTAAAGCTCCAAATGTCTGCGATGGATTGGCTCCAATCTCGGAAAAACCGGCCAGCAGTTTTTCTTCCTTCTCGCTAAGTACATGCTCCTTCTGGCGGGTAATCTCATCCAATGTATGTTCATACAATTGCAGAGGTTCATGTTCCTTTATAAAGCCTTTAACCTTTCCTTCCGGGAGAGCTATTATTTCCGGCACAATAAAACTCATTGCGGATGCGATTTTTGTATATAAGCTTTCTGCTTTTGCATTCATCTCCTGGTAATAGGAGTTCGTAGTATCCTGGTCTTTGCGCATATGAGCATAGGTAAAAAGCAGCCCGATTTTATTGGAAATCTTATCTTGAAAATCGAGAAGATTATAAAGCTGCTCGGCAGATTCGCCCACTTTTCCCCGATATTGATCCAATTCAGGCAGCAGCTCCTCTGCTTCTTTAAGCTCTTTATACCATTCTTCGTCAGTAGCAAAAATAGCTTCAAGGTCCCACGTTTTTTCTACAGGTACCTCTTCTCTTTTTGGTAATTGTTTAGTTGCAGCCATCGTGATCCTCCTTCAGATAGTTCGTCACCCTAACCAATTCTCGATTCAGGTGTGAATCCCTTCTTAAATATTAATTCTTTCCAGTTTTTTTAATGCAGCGATTGTCTTTCGATCATCCTCGAGAGCCTTCCTCATATGATGATGAAATACGACTTGTTTTTTCTTAATCCACCCTCTATTCTCCGTCTTCTCGATATAGCCCAGACTTTCAAGCAGATAGGAATATTCTTTCATTAAATCCGGCTGATATCCATTAATCGTGGAAAGAGCAGCCTGTTCAGGAAAAAATACTGGTAATCCTATTTCAAGGTCCCTGAAATGGTTCACCAGGAAATTTGTCTGCCATATATAAGACGCGTCCGTTCCAGAAACTTCTCCCCTAGAAGGCAGGAAGGCAAGTGTCGGAAGCAGCGAAAAATGTAACCCTCGTTTGTATAAATCATCCCGAAACGACTGCTCTTGTCTGCTCACATGTGGATGATAGACAGTTCGATACCCATATAATAGTTTTTCCCACATGGGAAGGAAGTCATGCAAAGAGGAGGATAGAGGGGTTTGAAACAGTTGGGGAAATCGAATATTTGAAAGGGGATAGGACTGAAGATCAGCTAAGATCTTTCGCTGGGTGATGCTCCTCAAGTTGGAAGCAATTGTTATGCGGTTAGTCATGGAGTCAAAAAAGTAAAGGTGATAGTGGTGGTTAAACGAATAAAGTAAGTTGCGAAGAAATTCGGTCATGTGGATAACGCTGCTCCCCGATCGCCTCAGGTGCTTGCTTCCTGCGATCCAGAAAGGAAAAATATCATGGTCTTTATACTGAGTGGTCCGCCTCACCATTTCCTCTTTAGAAATTCGGGTACATTGATATTCCACGGCTATTTGTTTGGAGCCAATAGTTACAAAAACATCCGGACGTTGAGCGAGACCATGTAAAGGGTATTCTAATTTAGCTTCGTAGTTATGTTGGACGAGCCATTCATATAAAGCCCATTTTCCTTTTTCATGACCTTCACTCTCTCCACGATTAGCAACACATTCACTTCTTGGAAAATGCGCAAAATGTGGTTTTACTTTTGTCCCAGATCGGATCAAAAGCGCTTCTTTACAATGAGGGCAATAGTAGGTATCGGTTCGGGGTGCCTGCAGCTGTTGTGGGGATAAGTGTAATAGTGTTTGTAATGTTCCTGAGGAATCCTCGGCGTAAAACAATAGTTCACCTCCTCCTCTATTATTCGACATTCATCCACAATTTTCCTTTATGTACAAAAAAAATAAGCACACTTGTAAGGGTGTGCTTTTAAACGTTAATCAGCTGGAAAATATTCTTTAACTTTAGTCAAAGCTTGTTCATCAAATATGGTTTTGCCATATTCCTCTAAACGATAAATCGTAACAGGAGACTCATGTCCGAATTCCATTACTTGGCTCAACATATTTTCTTGTTCTTCATCACTCATATTTTCATCAATGAACTGAATATATAAATAATAGTTGTCTTCGAAATGGAAAAGACGCTGATCCATGGAATCCTCAGGAGACATGTAGTGGCTTAGTTGAATGACGTCTTCAAACTCATTGAATTTTAATGTGAATGTCAACGGTTCATCATGGTGTTCTTTGTCCTCTGTATCCTGTTCTTCATTCTGATCACTTTGATCAGATTTAGTAAATTTATCGTCAAGCAAAGATTCCAGTTTTTCATCAACCGGTACATCAATAGCATTTTCTTCGTCACTAGGGAGCTCGAGCTTTTGACCATCTTGGGATACTTGTGCTTTCGTAACGATCACTTCTAAACCTTTATCCATGGCTTGAACTTGAATCCACAATGGACCGTCAGCCTGGAAGTTTTCCTGATCATTCACTTCATCCATCATTTCCCAGAAAAGCTGCTCGCTTCGTTCCCGGTTATACCAAATTTCTTCTCTGTCGAACCCACGCTGTTCTACGTCCTGATACGTAACATAAAACTTAACCGTGTTTTCATTAATACGTTCTATTTCCATGAAATTTCTCTCCCTTCTTAACAAGTATTAAGGGGGAAGGGAATACTCACCCTTTTTTTAATGCTTATAAAACCTTACCCGTTAGGTCAAAGCCTCAACCTTCAAATTGTGTAGCACGAAGGATTGATGTACTTCTATTGTATGACAGTGTAAGGCAAATGGAAAACAAATTGCTTCAATTCAGCATATAACCATACCCAAAATGAATATCTTTTTTTAAGGCCCTTCATTTACATGAGGTTGGGTTACTATTTTAGCTTATTCTGCATGCTTTGTCACTACAAGCGGGAGGATTTACTATGAACTGGGAATTGCTTGAACCAATTTTAATTATTATCAGTATTGATATCATTTTAGGCGGGGATAACGCCATCGTAATAGCCCTTGCCAGTCGAAATCTGCCCAAGCACCAAAGGAATAAGGCAATTTTTCTTGGGACAGGCCTTGCCATCGCAGCTCGTATCTTACTTACAGCTGTTGCTCTTTATCTTCTCCAAATTCCCTACCTTCAATTAGTCGGTGGACTGTTTCTTTTTTACATTGCTATGCAATTATTAACAGATACTCATGATGACCAGGATATACATGCAGGAGATAACTTAATGACCGCTGTCAAAACCATCGTTCTTGCTGATATCGTCATGGGGTTTGATAATGTGATCGCTATTGCCGGGGCTTCTCACAACAATATTGCGCTTGTGGTATTTGGATTATTAATTTCCGTTCCCATCATCATCTGGGGAAGTCGGGTTATTCTTCTGCTTATGGACAAGTTCCCCCTGCTCATCTACTTCGGAGCAGGATTGCTTGCCTATACGGCAGCCGAAATGATTATAGAGGATCACTCGGTTTCCGACCTTATTATGAACTATCCCGGCGTAAAGTCATGGATGCCTGTCCTGGCTGTAATCGCCGTCACGTTTACAGGTTATCTTATCAATAAACGAAAGGAAAGGACATAAGTAAAACAAAAACTGTGACCCTCGGGACCACAGTTTTAACGTTTATTTAATTAACTAATTTCTGTGCTTCTTTCAATTGGAACGTACGTACACTGCGTGGAAGGAAGCGACGAATCTCATCTTCGTTATATCCTACTTGCAGACGCTTATCATCAATAATGATTGGGCGGCGAAGCAATCCAGGATTTTCCTGAATAAGATCAAATAAATCCTGCATTGGCAGTTGATCAAAATCAACTTTCAACTTTTGGAATACTTTAGAACGTGTAGAGATAATCTCTTCGGTTCCGTCTTCCGTCATTCTAAGGATCTGTTTAATCTCATCTAGAGTAAGAGGTTCAGAAAAGATGTTCCTCTCCGTATAAGGGATATCGTGCTCTTCAAGCCAAGCCTTTGCTTTACGGCAAGATGTACAACTTGGTGAGGTATAAAGTGTGACCATACAGAAACTTCACTCCTCAATATTTTTAATATGGTAAAAATTTGAACTGCTTATTAAATTACAATCAATATAATCTGACCTACTTCAACTATAACACATGTGTCAACTGTTTCATATCTCTATCTAAATCGGAACATAGCCTGTAACGTCTTATTTCATCTTGAACTAATATGTACCACTGGTTGCAATATTCTAAACCACATTATCCATAAAAAAATATAGTTTTTTTCAATTGTGAACATTTATTGAAAAAACCCACCTGTATATCGGTGGGTAATGAAATCTAAGAATTTTTAGACTTATCAAGTTCGTCTAAAATATCTTCAATTCCACGGTTTTCATCCATTTGAAGAACTTCATCTACATGTTGATAAGATTTACCATAGAACTCCTCATCTCTGTAGGTATGAACTTCCGTATACATACGTTTCATTTGTTCATAAATTTCTTCTTCTGAAGCATTTTCAGGGGACCAATAAAGGATTTCCATCTGGTTAACTTCGTTGGTGGCGAGGGAGCGCCTCGTGTATCCTATGGACTGAGCATGTTTGAAGCCTTCTCTTTGGTAGAAGCGAAGGCGCTTCTCGGAATCCGTCTCATCATAGTCTACAGGCTCCACTTCCAAAATAATCGGTTTATTTTTAGCCTTCATTTTCTCAATAAGTTTATGCCCAAGACCTTGGCCGCGAGCTGCGGTGGAAACGTATACATAATCAATAAAAATGAAAGAATCGAATTCTGCATACATTAATACGTGCTTATCACTTTCATCCTTATAGTAGATATCGCTTTTTTCTTTGAGCAGTGCTTCCATGTGTTCTTTTGATTTCATTTCCTCTACCGGAAAATACTTATTCAGCTTTTCATACCAATTCATTGATCTACTCCCTTTTCATTAATTACTTTCATTATACAGAAGTTTGTGACTATTGTTAAATCCGTGGAAATCCTCCACTTATTAAGCTTCCCTGCATCTTTTAAAAATAAACGAAGAGTGCCGATATCCAGCACTCTTCCTTATTAATTCATAGGTGTATAATCAACATTTGAGGTGTAGTTGTTTGTAGCATTCCATAAAAGATATTCATGGATCCCATTTTCTTCAAGAGCTTTGATTTGGGCTTCTACTTCAGCTTTTCCATACTGCTTAGTCGCTCCTGAGTAAAGCCAGGGAGCTTCAAAATCCTGCAGCCAGGGTCTGGAAGTCGGCTTATTCTCCAGTTTACTTAATACTTCATTCTCTACTTTAGCATACTCATCAATGACTCGATAAGGTTCTGTATCTGGTTTGGATATCCCGAAATACGGCCCCCAGTGACTCGGATAAATCATAGATGATATAACATCGACGTTTTCAGAAATCTTAGAGAAGTTCTGTCCAATGTTTGGAGCTTCTGGTATTGTAGCCGAGTATCCAAAGATATCCACAGACACATCAACGTCGTAATGAGATAGCTCTTTATTAGCAAAAGCTACAAAATCAGTTACAGCTTTCACACGCTTCTGTACGGCTTCCATTTCCAGATCAGCATATTCTCCCTGATCGTATTCCAGGCTGTCATCACGATTTCCGAATCCTTCTGGAAAACGCACATAGTCAAACTGGATTTCCTGGAAGCCCATTTCAGCTGCCTGTTTCGCAATATCCAGGTTATATTCCCATACTTCTTTTAAAAATGGGTTAACAAAGGCTTCTCCTCTTCCATTCACCCATACCTTACCATTTTTCGTATAGGACAAGTCCGGTCTTTTTTCAGCAAGCATCGAATCCTTAAACACTACTACACGGGCGATAGGATAAATCCCTTTCTCCTCTAGTGTTTTCAGCATTTTTTTGGGATCATCGATAAATGGTTCAGCAATGTCTGCATACGGCGAGCCTTCTTCTGGTTGAAAGGTGATATTTCCGTGATCTTCCTTAATATCAATTACCATGGCATTTAAGTCCGAGTTCTCTACCAGCTTCGTTAATTCACTCATTTTCTTTCCGCCGGCGGAAGGCCCGGTTACATATATGCCTCTTACAGCATCCGGATATTCAAACGTGAGCCCGGAATTATAAACAAAACGTGCAGCTGTCTGTGAGGTATCCAGCTTCTTTAAACCTAGTTCCTTTTTCGTAAGCATAAGGGCTTCTTTCTTTTCATCATCTGCAGCATCAACATTATGTAGTGGTACAGTACAAGAGATTAGTAAAAGACTAGCAACAATTAACATCCATTTCCGTGTTTTCCCCATTTGATCCTGCTCCTATTTAAAATTTTAGTCTCTATTCATTATATAAGAGGTTAGTTGTTAAGAATAGCCCTTAATTGAAATTTATGTAAATATTCTTTAACTCTCTATTTACTATCGGATTTTTTTATAAATGTTGAATAAGATATAAATTTGAATTAATTTTTATTATTAATTTCTTGAAAATATTATTCAACTATAGGGCCGGATATTTGAAGACTCGAATTCGAGATATCTTTGGTCCGTTGCTAATATGGAGAGGGGCTGGCTACGGAAACAACTCGCTTTCCTGCGGGGGAACTGGCAAGCCTCCTCGGTCGCTTCACTCCCTGTGGGGTCTCGCCTAGCTCCTTCTCCCGCGGGAGTCTCCTTGTTTCCTTCGCCACCCTATGATTGAAGAGTGAACGGACCCTTTCTATATGCGATTGGGGTGTATGATCCGGCTCAAATGCTTCTATAGCGGGAAGTAGCCACACATACACGCTCATGGTTTTAAGTTTATCTCCACCATCATAATCTGGGGCGTTACAAGCATGATTTCGAGCTTCATATATCGCAAGGTCCGGAGGGGGAGGATGAAGACTCCTGTGGGATGAACATGATCGGTAAGATCCCGGAAGGCGAAGCCTTCCGGGATCTTACCACAGAAGAGGAGGTTCGACTAAGAACGCCACGTCGTGTGGCAACATCGAACGACCCTGCGTCGTGCAGGGCCGGAAAGCGAAATCGTCCCCCTCAGGACCTTCCTCATAACCAATATCTCGAAACTGAGTCTTCAAGTAATGGGAGCTTTTCTGGAAGATCTATGTGAATATTTTGCATCTCTTAATCAATAAAAAGAGACCTTGTCTTAATAGACAAGATCTCTCTTTCAGAACACTTATTTCGTTTTGGTCGCATGTTCTTTTTTGTAGAAGTCGAACTCCTTGGTTGTGCAAAGCACCCAGTGACCTGGACGTACTTCACGGAATTCTGGTTCTTCACTCGTATCGTGATTGTTTGGATTATACGTAAAACGTTCACGAGAACGTTCATAGTCAGGGTCAGGCAGCGGAATCGCTGACAATAAAGATTGAGTATAAGGATGAATCGGGTGATTGTATAAATCATCTGCATCGGCAACTTCCACCAATTTACCGAAGTACATAACTCCAATTCGATCACTAATATATTTAACCATGGACAGATCGTGGGCGATAAATAGATACGTCAGTCCCTTTTCCTGCTGAAGCTTTTTCAAAAGGTTTACGACTTGAGCTTGAATAGATACGTCCAAAGCAGAAATCGGCTCATCCGCAATGATAAAGCTCGGATCTACAGCCAGGGCACGGGCGATTCCAATACGCTGGCGCTGTCCGCCACTGAATTCGTGAGGATAGCGGTTCGCGTGTTCTTTATTCAGACCAACCGTTTCTAAAAGTTCATGAACTTTTGCTTTACGCTCTTTATCGTTTTTAGCCAGACCATGGATATCCATACCTTCTGCAATAATATCCTCTACCTTCATACGAGGATTTAAGGAAGCATAAGGGTCCTGGAAAATCATTTGCATTTCACGGTTGAACTTTTTCAAATCTTCACGGTTTTTTTTGCCGTGAACATTTTCACCATTAAAGATGACTTCTCCGTCAGTCGCATTATAAAGACGAATGATGGTACGTCCTGTCGTCGATTTTCCACAACCGGACTCGCCCACAAGACCAAATGTTTCACCTTTAAAGATATCAAAGTTTAAGCCATCTACAGCTTTAACCACGCTGTGGCGGCCTGTCTTAAAATGTTGTTTTAGGTTTTTAATCTCTACCAGCTTTTCTTGACTCATATGCGATCACCTTTCTCACTGCTTGAGGATGATTTAGCCATCCCCTCCATACGTTTCTTAATCGATGCAGGAGGCTCAATGTTCGGGGCATTCTCATGTAACAACCATGTAGCTGCATAATGAGTCTCAGAAACCTTAAACATCGGAGGCTCTTGCTCCAGGTCAATTTGCATTGCGTACTCATTACGAGGTGCAAACGCATCTCCTTTTGGAGGGTCTAACAAATCCGGCGGTGAGCCTGGAATGGCGTATAATTCCTCATCCGCACTGTCCAGAGATGGCATGGAACCAAGTAATCCCCACGTATAAGGATGTTTAGGATTATAGAAAATATCATCTACCGTTCCAATTTCAACGATTTTTCCTGCATACATAACCGCTACACGGTCAGCCACGTTTGCTACCACTCCGAGATCGTGAGTAATAAAGATAGTAGCCGAATCGGTTTTCTTTTGAATATCCTTCATCAGTTCAAGGATTTGAGCTTGAATTGTTACATCAAGAGCTGTAGTCGGCTCGTCAGCAATCAATAATTTAGGATTACAAGCAAGAGCTATGGCTACAACCACACGCTGTCTCATTCCGCCGGAGAACTGGTGAGGATACTGTTTCAAACGGCTTTCAGGATCAGGAATACCTACAAGCTCCAATAATTCGACAACACGCTTGCGAGCTTGTGCGCGGTCCATTTTCTGGTGCTTGATCAGCCCTTCCATGATCTGGTTTCCTACTTTCATCGTAGGGTTTAAGGACGTCATCGGATCCTGGAAAATCATTGCCATTTCTTTTCCGCGAATCTTCTGCATCTGTTTTTCACTCATCTTGGTTAAATCTCTGCCTTCAAAAAGGATCTCTCCTTCTTTTATTCGGCCAGGCGGTTTAGGGATCAGCTGCATCAGAGCTTTCGTTGTAACTGATTTACCAGAACCTGACTCACCTACTATAGCCAGAGTTTCTCCTTTTTTCAGATCGAAAGTAACCCCACGTACAGCTTTAACTTCACCGCCGTAGGTGTCAAAGGATACATGCATGTTATTTACTTCTAGTAGTTTGTCCATTGTTACACCTACCTCCTATTCACGCATCTTCGGATCGAATGCATCACGAAGACCGTCTGCTAAGACATTAAAGGCAATCATGATTAGTGAAATTACAATTGCCGGGAACAATAAGATATGTGGATAAATTTGTAATGATTTAAATCCATCATCGATTAAGGTACCTAATGAGGCAATTGGAGTAGGCAGCCCTAGTCCGATAAAGCTCAAGAAAGCCTCGAAGAATATGGCACTTGGAATCGTAAACATAGTGTTAATTACAATTAAGCCCGTAACGTTAGGCACTAAATGCTTCCTCAATATACGGTTGTCCGGTGCACCGAGGGTTCTGGATGCCAATACGAATTCCTGGTTTTTCAACTTGAGGATTTGTCCTCTGACAATTCGGGCCATCGATATCCAGCCGGTTATCGTCAAGGCAATGGTAATCGATAATATCCCCGGATCCAGAATCAGGATCATGAGAATAACAACAACCAAGTTAGGGATACCCATGAGAATTTCGATAATACGCTGCATGTAGTTATCGACACGGCCTCCGTAATAAGCAGAAATTCCTCCGTAAGCTACACCAATGACCATATCAATAGCTGCAGCTAATAATGCAATGTACAAGGAAATACGAGTACCTTTCCAAGTACGTGTCCATAAGTCACGCCCAAGCCCGTCTGTACCGAACCAGAATGACTGATCATTCATATCTTTTGCGGCATACACATCATATACCGCTTTAACCTGTGCGGGTTCTCCATTGGAACCGTCACTGACTACAGATGTTTTGATGAATTCTTCATCATTATTAAAACGCATATTCGCATTTGTGGTCGCTTCTTCTACGGTTTCACCTGACATGGTTGCGGACAAGGTTCCATCCATTCCGAGCCAGCCAAGACCTTCAACTTTTGGAGGCATTTTAGCTCGTCCAAGATCCTGTTCGAATTCTCCGTACTGATTCATGTAAGGACCGAAAATAGCCATAAGCATTAAAATAATTAATGTTGCAAGACCTATCATGGCCCCCACGTTTTTACGCAGTCTCATGAAAGAATCCTGCCAGAAAGAAAGACTCGGTCTGGCTATTTTTTCACCTTCATTTTCCTGTCGTTCTACGGGTACAAATAATTCTTTCGATGGTTTGTGGTTATCCATAAGTTACTACTCTCCTTCAGCCAGTCGGATTCTAGGATCAATGATTCCATAAAGGAGATCAATGACAAGGATGATGAAAATGAAAAGGAACGCGATTAGTAACGTGGTACCCATTATAATCGGAAAGTCATTTGTGTTAATCGCTTTAACAAACTGTTCACCAATCCCAGGTACGGCGAAAATATTTTCAATTACAAGTGTTCCCGTCACTAAAGCGATTGCTAGTGGTCCAAGTACAGTAACCAATGGAATTAAAGCATTTCGCAGACCATGTTTGAAAACAACACCGAACTTGTTAACTCCTTTTGCACGGGCCGTTGTAATATAGTCGGATCCTAACACCTCAAGCATTTCCGTTCTCATAAAACGAGCGGCGATGGCGAGCGGGAAGATCGCAAGGGCGATCGTAGGCATTATGGTATGTTGCCAAGTTCCCCATAACGCAACTGGGAACCAGCCTAACTTAACACCAACGTAATATTGCAGAATCCCTGCAAATACGAATGATGGAATGGATTTTCCGAGTACGGCAACGAATGTCGAACCATAATCCAAAAATCCATTATGATAAATTGCTGACACTAATCCTAGCAGCACCCCTAAAATGGTACCAACAATCATGGCTTGAACACCTAATGTCATAGACGGACCAATACGCTCCATGATAATCGTGGTTACTTCCCTGTTATCAAACTGGAAAGAAATACCCAGGTCACCTTGTGTAAGATTGACCATATAATTGAAATATTGTACAGGAACTGGATCATCCAATCCGTACTTTTCTAACACTACCGCTTGTTGCTCTTCTGATAATTTATCTGCAGCACTTAGGGGAGTACCTGGTAAAAATTTCATCAGGAAGAACGTAAAGGTAGCGATCAAGAACATCGTTATAATCATGTATCCTAGTCGTTGAAGTATATAACGTGTCATATGAACACCTCCTGTGAATTTAAAACCTACTATACTTAATTTTATTGAATAGACTGAAAGTTGTCTATAATTAGAATACTTTCTTTACAGGGAAAAAGAGAGCATACGCCAACTTTTTGGACATATACTCTCTCCCTTATTAGCTAGCCTATATATGGTTAGAATAGTTATTCCTATTATTTACCTTCAATATAAGCGTACTTGTAGATGTAGTCAGGTCCCATAGGGTTAGTAATGACACCTTTAACATATGGTTTAACTAGCTTAGCAGATGCACGCTGATAAAGTGGAGCAAGTACAGCGTCCTCTTCAATTAGTTTCTTCTCTGCTTCAAGGAATGTTTCAAAGCGTTTAACTGGCTCTTGAGCAAGCTCGTTGTTAGCTTTTTCAATCATTGCATCGTACTCTTCGTCAGCATAACCAGTGTGGTTGTTTCCACCGTCGGTTACCCACATGTTCAAGAAAGTATTCGGGTCGATATAGTCAGGTCCCCATCCAGCATTCTGGATATCATATTCCATGTTCTTGTCGCGGTCAATACGCTCTTTAAATGGAACAGCCTGGACGTTGACTGTCAATCCTTCAAGTTCTTCAAGCTGATCTTTAAGGTAAGCATCAAGGTTCTTAGCAACGTCACTGTCGCCGCCAAGGTAGCCGATTTCAGCATTCTCAATACCTAGTTCCTGTTTAGCTTCAGACCAAAGTTGTTGAGCTTCTTCTTTATTAGTTTCTACAAGATCTCCGTTGATTTCACGGAAGTCTTCGCCGCTTTCAGGGTGTTTAACGAAATCTTCAGGAATATCACCTACAGCAGGGATAGATCCGTTGTTCAAGATAACGTTAACCATGTCTTCGCGGTTAATGATCATTTGCATAGCTTTACGAGCTTTAACGTTTCCAAGGATTTCGTTCTCCTGGTTGAACTTCAAGTAGAACAAAGTAGGTTCTTTCTCAACTTGGAAGTCTTCATTAGAGCGGTACTGGTCAACGAATTCTGCTGACAGAGTCGTACGGTCAATGTCACCGCTTTGGTAAAGGTTTACGCCAGTAGAAGTTTCTTTAACAACACTTACATTAATTTTATCAAGTTTAACTGCTTCAGCATCCCAGTAATCTTCGTTCTTCTCAAGAGTCCAGCCTTCGCCGTGGTTCCATTCAGTCATTGTGAAAGGACCGTTTGAAACTAGAGTATTAGCTTCAAGAGCGAATTCTTCTCCTTGCTCTTCAACGAACTTCTGGTTCAATGGAAGGAATGTACCGAAAGTAGTTAATGATTCAAAATAAGGAATCGGTTTTTCAAGCGTAATTTCAAGCGTATAATCATCTACTGCTTTTACTCCCAGTTCTTCTGGAGGTGTTTCGCCGTCAGCGATAGCAGTTGCATTTTTAATAACTCCACCCATCATGTAAGGACCATATTCAGATCCTGTATCTGGGTTAACAGCGCGCTGCCAAGCGTAAACGAAGTCGTTCGCTGTAACAGGCTCACCGTTTGACCATGTTGCATCTTCACGCAGGTTAAATGTCCAAGTAAGGGCATCTTCACTTACTTCGTGGTCTTTCGCAATTGCTGGTTCTGGTTTTCCACCTTCACCTAGACGATAAAGCCCGTCCATTGTGGAACCAAGGAATTGGAAAGCTACTGCGTCTGTAGCAAGTGCTGGATCCATTGTTGGGATCTCTGCACTGTCCGTAATGTTAAGTACTTGTTCGCTATCTCCTGAAGATTGTTCTTCAGTATTCTCTGAATCCCCGCCGTTTTCAGAAGAACCTGAATCTCCTCCGGATTCATTTCCTCCTCCTGAACATGCAGCCAGGAACATGCTTAGTACTAATGCTAGTACCAGCAATAACCAATTTGTCTTTTTCATGTAGAAAAGACCTCCCCTAATTTTTCTAAAAGTATCGTGGCGCTTTGTCCACAATACGAATTATACAAGTTTTCTAACTATTTTGCATTACCTTTTTTTCTGAAAAATAGTATGAAGCCCATCATTATTACTTTTCTGTAACATAAAATGTGACTTTTTACCTAGTTTATTTTACAATATTATGTTGTCGAATTTAATAAATTATAAGCTTTTTTGTATAAAAAAGAACCTCAAAGGAAAGAGAATCCTTGTTTAATGCGGCTGTACGTTAAAGTAAGTGAATATATCATTCAATATTTGTTCAACCCAGAATTTTCTGTTTATTAATCCCATTTACAATTCCTTCATAGGTAAAGTCGTGGTATAATATGTACGAGTTTTTATGAAAGGTGTGACATTCAGTGAATGTGCTAAGAAATAAATGGATGGGTGTCGCAGGCAATCTTCTGCTTGTCGGCTTGCTTTTTGCCCTTTTGGCTCCTGTCTATGATTTATTCCATTTTATTAACCAGCTTTTCTATATTGCCTATTTCTATTTGTTTGTCGGGATTCTTCTATGGGTGATCCGGGGAGGATTCTTCGATGCCATTACGTATAGTATGAGAAGGTTTTACAACCGCGTTTCGAAACAGAAGGATTATCTTGATGACTGGAAAGAGAAGCCGCTTCCGTCGCAGACCATTGAAAGTACGTGGCTGAAGTTCTTCCTTTTTCATGGGGGAATGTTAACGGCAGGTTTACTGGCTTTACTGGCACTTTACTATAATCTCTAGCTAGTTGCACATTAAAAAATTATCGGATATAATATTAATTCTTACAATATAAAACTAAAGGCTATGAATAAGGAAAAGTACTCGGCATTGTAATCTTTTCAGAGAGACTGTGGAAGCTGCGAACAGTCAGGATCAGTGGGAGGAAGTGGGCCTTAGGAGCTTCTATCGACGCAGGATCAGCGTTACCGATCATGAAGTTGACTTTTAATTTTAAAAGTAATCAGGGTGGCACCGCGGATCATTCGTCCCTTCCATATTGGAGGAGATGAATGATCTTTTTTTATAGCCAAAAACTTATGATGAGGTGAAATTAATGAAAACCATTTTTTCAGGAATTCAACCGAGCGGCACATTAACACTCGGGAACTATTTAGGAGCGATGAAGCACTTCGTAGACATGCAGCATGATCAAAAATGCTATTTCTGTATCGTGGATGAGCATGCGATTACTGTACCTCAGGACCGCTTGAAACTCAGGGATAACATCCGCTCTCTCGCTGCTTTGTATTTAGCTTCAGGCATCGATACTGAGAAATCCACGTTATTTATTCAGTCAGAAGTACCGGCCCATACGCAGCTCGGATGGATGCTCCAATGTGTCAGTTATATAGGAGAACTTGAGAGAATGACCCAGTTTAAAGACAAATCAGCTGGAGGTAAGGAAGGCGTAACTTCAGGTCTTTTGACGTATCCTCCTCTCATGGCTTCGGATATTCTGCTCTATCAAACAGACATTGTGCCTGTAGGTGAAGACCAGAAGCAGCATCTTGAACTGACTAGGAATCTGGCTCAGCGTTTTAATAATAAGTATAATGACATCTTTACTGTCCCTGAGGTCCGCATTCCAAAAACAGGGGCAAGAATTATGTCTTTGCAGGATCCAACTAAGAAAATGAGTAAGTCTGACGAAAACCAAAAAGGCTTTATTTCAATGCTTGATGATGAGAATAAGATAATGAAAAAGGTAAAAAGTGCCGTAACGGACTCGGAAGGCATTGTTAAATTCGATAAGGAAAATAAACCGGGAGTATCCAATCTGCTGACTATTTACTCGATCTGCTCTGGCAAAAGCATTGAAGAGCTGGAAGCTAAATATGAAGGCGAAGGATATGGAGTCTTCAAACAGGACGTTGGAGCCGCTGTTGTGGAAACCCTGAAACCTATTCAGGACCGTTATTATGAGTTGATAGAATCCGAAGAGCTGGATGATATTTTAGATAAAGGAGCTGAAAATGCTTCTTTTGAAGCCAATAAAATGCTGCGTAAAGCGAAGAAAGCCATGGGGCTTGGCCGCGTGAGAAAGAAAAAATAAGTATGTTTTCAGAAGAAAAGCCAGAATTGAGTGCTCTCGCTCAATTCTGGCTGTTTATTTTGTGGGAGACGTGCTGGTTTTCTCCTTGCCATATGGTTTCAAAAAAGGGTTGCCCTTTGACGATTTTTTCACAGAGTTCTTCATGAAGAGAAGTCCATCCCTTGCACGTTCCTTCATATAAGAGGTCCCATGCTTCGTCATTCGTCATCTGCTTCAAGTATGGATATTGATCTGGGTCCCACTCGGTAAGCCAATATCTGATTTCCTCTGGGTGATCGGAATTCTTCAATTGGTCGAGCGCCATCATAAGTAATTGTTTTAACTGCCTCTCTCTTCGGGTCAGGCCTGCCATTTTCGCAGGGTCGAGAGAAAGAATGTGGTGTTCTTTCAATACATTTTCTTCTATTGAATAGGAAGCTGGTTTCTTACCCTGGACCATCTCAAATACGAGACGCTCTTGTCTTGGAATTAATCGGCTTTTCTTAACAGGCAGGGTATAGCCAAGGGTGTCAAATACAAGGACGTCTTCACCGTTTGTTACCACGGCCGCATATTCAACCGTCTGTCTGTCTTGATTCTTTTTCATGTACGTCTTTCTATGGATGTCCTGTAATAAAGACAACGGCAGATCCTGCAAATCATTTTCAATAAAGGTAAATAGTTCATTTGTTACAAGCAGGAGTGGGATTTGATCCACTAGTTCAATTCCGTCTTCCTTCCTCCACTCATGGAATCGACAGACATTGTATCCATTCTCTTCACCTTCAAACCAATTTACCCATAAGTCGTGCATGTATAGCATATCGGCCCCTCACTTTCATTCAGTGATCTCTTTAGGTTACATTATGACCAATAATGGCTATTTTATTCTTTAGATCCATTATTTACTAAACTAATCTTTCATAAATATAATGGCCGTCGTTATGAACAAAATTCCTAAGGGAAACAAGTAACATTCCACTCTGGTCTGAATCAATATGAGAAATTCCCACCAACTGAGACCTGCGGGTATGAGGTTTAAATACGTAATCGTCACGGTCCCTCCAGCTACAGCAAATCCAAACCCTGTTAAAAATACAATCCACCACATATGACAACCTCCCGGCCTGTCCTCCTGTTCTATAGTATGAGGGTTGTCCTGCTGACATGACCTTGATTCGTACTTCCTTCTTCCTCTTTACTTCTTTGCCATTTAAAGGTAAATTAAGGGAGGATTGGAACAGTAAGTAGGAAAGGTTGATGGTCTCTTGAGTACCACCCGTTCAAATCGATCGATTGATGCCAGAAGACGAAGATTAAAAGTAAGCCTGGCCGTCTTATCGCTATGCTTTCTTTTCACCGCCGGTTTAACTGCTTATGAATATTTATCAGGCAGACAAAAGGCATTAAGTCAGCAAAACAATGCTCCTGTTAATCCTGACATAACTATAGACGATTATCAGAAGGAGGCCGCTTATCCTTTCCACGGAGAACCGGATCCTGAGGGCGCCTTATCTCTTCTCCTTTTAGGGACAGATCAGAGGAACACAGAGACCGGCCGAACGGATACAATCATGATTCTTAAATACCACCCGGAAAAGCAGACCATGAAACTTGCTTCCATTATGAGAGATACATATGTAGATATCCCAGGGCACGGAACCAACAAGATTAATGCTGCTTATGCGCTGGGAGGCCCGGAGCTGATGAGAAAAACCATATCTCAAAACTTCGATATTCAGCTGGAGCATTATGCACTGGTGGATTTCAGCGGCTTTAGTCATATTGCCGATACGATTGCTCCCGGGGGCTTGGAAGTTACTATTGAGAAGGATTTAAACTATCAATCCGAAGGCGGGGACACCATCATTGACCTTAAAGAAGGTGTGCAGCAGCTGGACGGAGAGGAACTTCTCGCTTATTCACGATTCAGAAGTGACAGCGAGGGTGACTTCGGACGTGTGGAACGGCAGCAGAAAGTTATTGCTTTACTCAAAGAGAAGCTTCTTTCCATCGAAGGTCTCTGGAAAGTGCCGAGATTGATTGGCTCTATTCAGCCATACGTGGATTCGGACGCTGGAAGCCGTATTTATTTGGAAGCCGCCAAAAATTACTTCCTTCACCCTCCCAAGAAGCTTGAAACGATCAGGATTCCGATGAGCGACAACGTGTGGAATGAACGGAAGCCGTACCCGATAGGGCTCGTTCTAAATCACGACCGGGAGAAGACTCGTGAAGACTTAGATGAATTCTTTCATAATCAGGAAAAATAACTGCAAAGAAAGCCCCCGATGTCTGTTTTAGACACCGGGGGCTTCCTCTATATTAATCATTGTATTTTTGGAATATAAGAGTTGCGTTGTGGCCGCCAAAGCCTAGAGAGTTACTCATAACAGCATTAATCTCCTGTTTTCTCGCTTCATTCGGTACATAATCCAAATCGCACTCTGGATCTGGAGTTTCATAATTGATCGTTGGAGGCAGAATTCCTTCATTAATCGCTTTTAATGAAATGACAGACTCAACTGCCCCTGCCGCTCCAAGTAAATGTCCGGTCATAGACTTCGTGGAAGAGATGGCTAGTTTATTCGCATGATCCTTAAACACGGTCTTGGCAGCGTATGTTTCGAACTTATCGTTCAACTCTGTAGATGTTCCGTGAGCATTCAAATAATCGATCGCTTCCGGCTCCACTCCTGCATCTTGCAGAGCCTGCTTCATCGCACGTGAAGCTCCGTCTCCTTCTGGGGCTGGTGAAGTAATATGATAGGCGTCACCTGTCGAGCCGTATCCTGTGAGCTCACCATAAATTTTAGCTCCGCGCTGTTTAGCTGATTCCAGGGATTCAAGAATTAGAATACCTGCCCCTTCGCCCATGACAAAACCATCACGGTCCTTATCAAATGGACGGCTTGCCGTATTAGGATCTTCGTTAAGAGAAAGCGCTCGCGCGGACGCAAAACCAGCGAAGGACATTTTGTTCATCGGTGCTTCGGTTCCGCCTGCGATCATGACGTCTGCGTCACCTCTTTGAATGACTTTAAAAGCATCACCAATTGAGTTTGCTCCGGAAGAGCAGGCCGTTACAGTACAGGAGTTAATTCCTTTCGCTCCAAGCGAAATGGATACCTGTCCAGCTGCCATATCCGGGATCATCATTGGGATAAAGAATGGACTCACACGGCGGTAGCCTTTCTTCTGGAAGGTTTCAAATTGGGATTCATATGTCCCCATTCCACCGATTCCTGAGCCGATCCACACACCGGTGCGATTGGCAATTTCATCTGTAATTTTCAAGCCTGAATCCTCTACGGCCATATGAGAAGCAACCATAGCATATTGAACAAATGGATCCATACGGCGAGCATCTTTACGGTCAATATAGCTGGAAGGATCAAAGTCTTTTAATTCAGCGGCGACGCTGACCGGATAATCATCTTTGTTCACTTTCGTAATTTCACCGACACCAGATCGGCCGCTTTTGATACTGCTCCACATTTCTTCTACTGAATTACCTACAGGAGTGACTGCTCCCATACCGGTAATGACGACACGTCGTTTATCCATAAATGTATTCCTCCTCGGTTACTTACCCCATCGGAGAGCTACGGCGCCCCAGGTGAGTCCGCCACCAAATCCGACAAGTACTACTAAATCGTTATCTTTTATTTTACCTGCTTTTACTTCTTCTGACAAAGCCATTGGGATCGATGCGGAAGATGTATTTCCGTATCGTTTCACAGAAGTAGCCATCTTATCCTCTGAAATCCCCAGGCGTTCGCGTGCAGCTTCCATAATTCTTATGTTAGCCTGATGCGGGATTAAATAATCCACATCTTCTTCTTTCAGGCCAATTTTCTTAACCACGTTCACAGAAGACTCAGGCATTTGTCTTACAGCAAATTTAAACACTTCTCTACCGTTCATGAACAAGGTTTCATCCTGGTACAAGTGTGGTCCGCCGCTTCCATCAGATCCAAGTTCAAAGGACATAATCCCTTTACCGTCACTGACCGGTCCGATGACTGCTGCGCCTGCTCCGTCTCCGAATAGTACGCATGTGTTTCGATCTTCCCAGTTCGTGATCTTGGATAATTTCTCAACGCCGACAACCAGGACATTCTTATAGCCGCCGCTTTCAATGAATTGCTTAGCTGTAATGACACCGTACATAAATCCTGCACAGGCCGCGCTTAGGTCCATAGCCGCTACTTTTCTAGCTCCAAGCTGCTCTTGCAGCATAGTTGCAACCGACGGAAACGGCTGATCAGGAGTTACAGTAGCCACTAAAATCATATCCAGTTCTTCAGCATCCATGTTGGCATCCTCAAGAGCACTTCTTGCGGCATTTACCGCCATATGGGAAGTGTCTTCCCCATCTGCCGCGATACGGCGTTCTTCTATTCCAGTGCGGGACCGGATCCATTCATCACTTGTATCCACCATTTTCTCTAAATCTTGGTTGGTAAGGACTTTTTCTGGAGCGTAGTGACCTACACCCAATATACCTGCGTTCATATATTCATCCCCTTAAAGGTAAAGTCTAATTTCTTATATCAATTCTTATGACTTGGTACTAATTTTAATTCATCTCTTTGCTTTCTGCAAGTAGAAGCTTTTCCAAAAAAGAGCCGCCCACAAAGAGAAAACCTGCCTGACATACAGTAGGTTTAAGGGGGTGAATGTCATGTCAAAAAAATCTCAATCTCCGTTTGACCAATTCTGGCAAGGTCCCAATCGGAAACAAGCGGAAGAACCAGTTGAAGAGAAAAAAGAAGAACAGCCAGAGGCTGACTGGGGCACGATGTGGGAAGAAGTAAATAAAACGTGGAAGTCGATCTATCCAATCATTAAACCTATGGTTAATAAATTTAAAAAGTAGTGATATTGCTTTATTCCTTTCTACTTTCCAGCCGATCACTGAAAACCTTCAAAAAAACTCTGAAGCCTTATCTAGCTTCAGAGTTTTGGTGGTTGGGCAAATATCCTGTTTCAATATACTGCTTTACAGCTCGGTCAATCTCCCGTTGAAACTCCTTGGGCATATCGGGGCTGTAAGGTCCCATTTCAATGGCACCTTCTTTAAAGTCGAACATTAACGGACGACCGGGCAGGTTATCGTTTAAATACTTTTCCATAGCAATTTTATAAACGGCATCTACTTTTTGTATCGTACTGGTGAGTACAGCCTTTCCGCCTACCTCCGATTGATCATTCACATAACCAACCGCGTAGTGATCATCCCGCTTAATCTGTTTGATCACCGCTTGATTAAATACATCACCGGCCGGATAAAATACATCGACTCCATGATTTTCTAAACGCTCATACTGGCGCAGAGCCTTGGCTGTATCTTCCCAGCTGTTCGTAAACGTGATCTCGACTTCAGCCTGCGGGTTTTGATATTTTACACCTTCATAAAACCCTTCTACTTCCGGCTGCCATTCAAATGCAGCAATAATTCCAATTTTATCGTTTTCTGTCATCCTTCCAGCTGCCATACCACCAAAAAAGCCCATGGCCTGCGCACTGAAATTCAGACTGGTCACGTTATCCGCCGTAAAAGCTCCATTAAAATAAATAAATTGAACATCAGGATACTGCTTATGCAACTGTTGGAAATAATTACCATAAACATGGCTATGACCAAATATGACTGTAACCCCTTGATTAACAAGGTCTTCTACAGCTTGAACCGTTTTAGTATAACTATTAATGCCTTCTTTATAAGAAATATGGACACCGTACTCTTTCTCTACCGCTTTTAAACCTTCGTAGCCTTGTTCTCCCCAGGCTTGATCATCAATCGTTGTTTCCACCAGCATCCCTGCATGGTCCGTTTTTCCAGCAATATGATTACATCCGGTGAGGAGGATTAAAAGTACACATCCTAAATAGACCCACTTCACAATAAGCACTCCTAGTAAAAACCACTTATATTCCCTACTATTTTACATGGGGGGGCTCTATAAAGTAAATGTGTAAGTATTAAAGTTTCGTTACAAATATAGGTTTCTCATCGTCCGGTAAGCCTTCCATACGCTCTCCACCCGCTTTTTCGTATCTTCTGGATTACGCACTTCCTCATAAAACTCGGGTTTTCTTTCATCTTCAAGTGTCAGTACATAAGGTATGAATTCGCTTAGAAAATCGCTGATATAGACAGCATTTGACTGCCTGACCCACTCAAAGAGCTCTTCTTCCTGCTCGATGCCCTTATGACTGAGATCCATCCATTCTCCATACAGCTGAGGTAATTCAACTTGTACAAAGCTTCGGCCTTCTTGTTTCTTCTCTACGCTCAAATATTGATCTGCGTATTCGATCAATAGTTCGTCATCCGTGGGTTGCGAGTGTTTTTCTTTGTCGTCTTTTGAATAAAAATGTTGAAAATTACTATTTCTTCCTACGTACATATATAAATGTTCACTTAGAGACGCGTCCATGCGGTCAATTCCAATGACTTGCTTGCCTTCTTGTAAAAAACAGGTGCTCATATGATACCCGATCCAATGAAAACATGGGTGTACGGTTATAAGCATTGATCGTCCCTCCTTCATCATTTCAGTTTATTCAAGACTGCTTAGAATCATGAACAGCAAGGAATACTTATTTCTTTTTTTAGGAAGTTCTGATAGTATAAAGATAGAATGTGTATGATTGAGGTGAGTATTGAATGAAGTTTGTATGGACATTAATCTGGGCCCTTCTATTGAGCTTCATGACGGCCTATGTTGTCAGTAACATGGCTGGAGGAAGTTTCGGTTTCTTCCAAGTAGTCATTATGACACTTATCTTTACTGGTGCGGCAGTGATACTTGGAGAGGGACTCATTAAAGACGAAGCTTGAAGATAGGTCATCATTGAACGTTGCTGTCTAATGATAGCAGCGTTTTTTCATGCAAATAAACAGTACTTAAATGAATAACTTGTCTTATTGCACATAGAAATCAAGTAATCGTATAGTAGAGAAGTTCCTTTTATGGCTGTGTTTTTTCATATAAACCCCAGGTTGGGTAAGATTCTGTATGGGAAGAGATGGTGGCTGGTGCATGGAGTCATTTGACCGTAGACCCTTTCTCCCCACCACATTCCGGAATCGAGTCCTTGCCTATGAGGCTTTATAGCAGACAAACTGTTTAATTAAACTCAGGCACCAAAGGTTAACACAGCTTTTTTATAAGGAAAGGGATCAAGGAGGAAGTATGATGGAAGCAATCTGGCTATTGATTAAATATTTATTTTTGGGGATTTTTCAAGGATTCACAGAACCTATTCCAATCTCATCAAGCGGACATCTGGTCCTAGTACAGAACATCCTGGATATGGATTTTGAAGGATTAAACTTCGAGGTCCTTGTGAATTTCGGCTCCTTAGTTGCCGTCTTTATTATTTATTGGAATGACTTAGTTCGATTAGTCAAAAACGGAATCGGCTACGTACTTACCAAAGATGAGCGACAAAAAGATGATTTTGATTTTATCATTTATCTCATTATCGGGACGATTCCAGCCGGTGTCTTAGGAATTTTGATGGGAGATGCTATTGAAGGACTATCTACACCACAAACGGTCGGAGTTACGTTAATTATTACCGGTGTGGCCTTATGGCTGATCAGAAATATGCGCGGTCAAAAAGGGGATGGACAGCTGAACTGGAAGGATGCTGCCGTTGTAGGTTTTGCTCAGGCTATTGCGTTAATTCCAGGCATCAGCCGATCCGGCGCAACTATTGTGGCCGCCATGTATCTCGGGATGAAACAGGAAACCGCCCTGCGATTTTCTTTCCTTCTTTACATACCCGTAAGTCTGGGCACTATGCTTTTATCAGCGGAAGAAGTCATCGCAGATGCTTCTCAAAACAATTTGTGGGTTGGCTACATTGCAGCTTTTCTTGCTTCTATTGTCGCTTCCTACCTTTCTTTAAAATGGTTTATGAACATTATGGCACGTGGAAACCTGAAGTATTTCGCCTTCTATTGCTTTATCGTCGGCGGCATTACCTTACTCATCATATGGTTTTAATAAAAGGTTTTGTTTAACTCTTTTTGGTTGTACAGTTAAGCTCCCGTTTGTGGAAGACTTAATTTCGAGATAAATTGGGTCCGTTGCATTAAATTGAGAAGGGCTGGTGGGGAATTAACTCGCTTTATTAGGGGGAACGGACCCTTCTAGAAGAGAAGTATTCACCTGCTTAATCTGGATTAAATGCTTTTAGGACAGGCTATTGTGGGTAGTTCCACCTGAAAATGGGTAGAAAACCACACGGTCTAATTCCTCATCACGCATATGATGTTTGAAGCCGTTTCGAGCTTCTGATTTGGCAAGGTCCGGAGGGGGATGATGAAGACTCCTGCGGGATAAACATGATCGGTGAGACCCCGGAGAGCGTTAGCTCGAGGAGGCTCAGCACATGCCCGCGGAAAGCGAATCATTCCCCGCAGGACCTTTCCTCTCATAAAATATCTCGAAACTGAGTCTTCAACTATCCAGGTCGTTTATGAACAGTCAGCCATAACGTTTTCACAAGATAAAAAAGTCAGCCCTGCTTCTGTAGCGGGCTGACTTTTTTATCCACCACTAACCGGCGGAATAAAGGCAATGGTATCTCCTTTTCCTACGATCGTTTCATCCTGAACGAACTCTTCATTCACAGCTGCCATAGATTCTTTTACTTTATCTATAGCATAACGACTCGATAAAGTTTCTTTCAATTCTCCTATGGAACGACCAGTTACATCGAGCTCAATGCTCTCTTCCCCCGCCTGTTCTCTAAGACCTGCAAAAAATAAAATCTGATTCATTACTCCGCTTCTCCCTTCGCAGGAATACCCTGTTTAGTCTCTTTTTGATCGCCGATCCATTCCTCGCCATTTTCCCAATGTTCCTTTTTCCAAATAGGTACGATTTCTTTAATCCGCTCGATCGCATATCGGCTTGCTTCATAAGAATCGGCACGATGAGGCGTGGAGACAGCAATAATGACGGCAATATCGGTAATTTCAAGACGGCCAACTCGATGAGCGATGGCTGTCTCTGCCTCCGGCCATCTTTCGTTTATTTCATAACCGATCTCTTCTAGTTTCTTTTCCGCCATCGCCTTGTAGGCTTCATATTCCAGATAAAGCGTTCGTTTTCCTTTAGTAAATTCTCTTACCGTTCCAATGAAGGTGTTAATAGCCCCTGCGTTTCTCCTGGTTACGAGATCCACCACTTCTTGTACTACTAAAGGCTGGTCTGAGATCCAAAAGTGTTTCCCCAAAGCTTCATGCTCCTTTCGCCAATTTGTAGATTTCAGGTAATTGTTCCTTCCATTGCTCCAGCTTGTAAACCGGAAGCTCCAGATGACTTGTAAGTGACTTGTCCCACGTAACCACCAGACGGATATTTTCAAGTTCGAGCAGATCTAAGTCTTTTTCTCTTTTAATAATAACCGCTTTTGGATAGGCTTCCTGTTTAAATCCTTCCACGACGATTAAGTCCGGACTAAAAAAGCGATATAAGGACACAAGCTTTTCTAGCGGGTACCCTTCTGGGTGGTTAAGCTCCAGTTGAAATCGCCCCGGACTGTCCACTCCTGTCATAAATGCACCGGACTCATGCAGCCGGTAACTGTCTGTTCCGTGGTGCATGACCTTCAAAGGCACATCATGGCCATGGTGCTTAATAGCGGCAACATGCTCTTCATTTTCAGCACCATAGGCTATCAAATCAGATAAGAGGGAAGTTTTTCCGCTGTTTTTGTAACCTACTACTTGAAATACTGGGATCTGCTGGTTCATTGTCGTTCCCTCTCCTCTGCTTATTTATGTAAAAACCCCTGCCTATCATGCGGCAGGGGCCAAGTTCATTAATCAGGTATTCCTAATGCGATTTTAGCGTAACGGCTCATACGGTCTTTCGTCCATGGTGGATTCCAGACAATATTAACAGCTACCTGATTGATCTCTGGCAGGTCAGCTAAGCAGCCTTTGACATCCTGCTCAATGTGAGCGGCGAGCGGGCAGCCCATCGCTGTTAAAGTCATTGTTACGGTCGCATTGCCGTCTGGATCTATATCGACGCCATAGACAAGTCCAAGATTCACGATATCAATACCGAGTTCAGGGTCAATGACATTCTCAAGCGCACCCAACGCATTTTCTTCAGTTGCTGTACTCATAAATTTTCCCCCTTCACATGTGTTCAAACTTTATTATAAACAAAAATCGACTCAGAATAAACCAATCGATTCCATCATAGAACTAATTCTAGCCAGTTTACCATTTCCAGGATCGCAAAGCGGCTTACCTTATGGTCCCGGCCGACTTCTCTCAGGAAGCGGATGTTCTCGGGATTTTTATAATACTTGATCGCTTCGTTATAGAAATCGTATGAATGCTCAAATGGAACTACAGGATCAGCATCGCCATGCCAGAAGAAAAGAGGTCTCCCATATAGTTTGTCCATTTGTTTGGAAAGATCAATCGCTCCGAGAAAATCAAAAAGCTCATCCATTTTTTCCTGTGACAATGGAATCTGGAGCCCGAAGTACTCGATCTCATCCACCAATTGCTTAGCAAAATCAACTGGTTTCGGAGAACCCATCATGACTGCGCTGGCCTGAATCCACGGATACATGGTTAGAGCCGCACTCGTCGTTATCCCTCCAAGGGATGTACCTCCGACGCCGATCCGCCGGTCCTTAATAAGGTTTTCTCGATCAAGTTCATCTTTTATATCTTGAAGTTCTTTTAAATTTTGATAAACAATATCCCAGAACTTGAAGTTCAGCTCATCCTTCGACAGATCCTGATCACGGTCGCCGTGGTAGGCACTGTCCGGAAGAATGACACGGTAGCCTCTTTCTGCCAGTAAATACGCCTGAGGAAGGTTATGCTCTTTAGCTGATGTAAAGCCGTGGAAGTAGATAAATACAGGCAGCGGCTCGTCCTGTCTTGCTGAATCAACAACGGTAAGTGTCGGTACGCCTTTTAAAGTTTTCCTTTGAATTCCGATCATCAACGTGTTTCCTTTCTAACTAATCTTTACGTGCCATTTAAATAGTTATAATAATTATGGGTTATAGTATAATCGTAACACTGCCCAATTAAATTGGGAAGTGTTAGGTGATACAGGCGGGAATTCTTTACAACTCACCTTCCTTACCGCTACACTATACATACAAATGAGGTGAAGGATATGGACAAACAACATTTAATAGCACTGGATCTGGACGGCACACTCCTAACCGATGATAAAATCATCAATCCTGAAACAAAACGAGTGGTGCTTGATGCTATCAATCAAGGACACATCGTCGTGATTGCGACAGGGCGTCCACATCGAGCAAGCATCGATTTCTATCATGAATTAGGACTTAAGACGCCAATGGTTAACTTTAATGGCGCTTTAATCCACCACCCTACTGATCACAAGTGGGATGCACTTCACTCCCCTCTTTCTATAAGAACCGCCCATAAAATTATCGCTACCTGTCAAGAATTGGGTGTTAAAAACATTTTGGCAGAGGTCATGGATGACGTGTACCTGGATCAGCATGATGAAGAAATTATGAGCATTTTCCAAACGAAAAATGACAACCCGATCAGTATTGGAAGTTTGCAGTCGAATTTGAAAGAAGATCCTACTTCCATATTAATCCACCCGGAGGAAGACAAGATTCGCATGCTCCGTGAAGAACTGGATGTGCACGCTTCTTTAATTGATCATCGTAAATGGGGAGCTCCATGGCATGTGATTGAGATCGTCCGGGCTGGTTTGAATAAAGCCGTAGGTCTCCACAAGATCGCTCACTACTTCCATATTCCGAAGGATCGTATCATTGCGTTCGGGGATGAAGACAACGATCTTGAAATGATTGATTATGCTGGTGTCGGCGTAGCTATGGGGAACGCCATTGATGAACTGAAAGGTGTGGCTAAGCACGTTACGCACTCCAATCAAGAAGATGGCATTGGACAATTTCTGACCGAATATTTAAAACTTAATAAAAAAGCCATGTAAGTCAACATTTTCCTAGGTTAGATTACAGGCAATTCTCCATACTAAGCTTGAACGTGAAAAACGTTCAGGCTTTTTTTATGACAGGAGGGCTTGTCATGGAACAGCAAAAACAGAAAGATCGCAACGAAGAACGCTGGACAGAAGTTCGTCAGTTTGACGAAAGCAAGATGGAGCCTAAAAGGCTTTCAGACGCTAAACGAAAAGAAATCGAATCTGATCAGCATACGGTAGGAGGGTTTTAAATGATGGGCAGAAACCTTTTTGAAAATGCACGTGAAGCCGTTAACCGTTTCACACAAAACCGTGATGGCAATGGTAACCAACAGATGAGCCAGGAAGACATGCAAGCGGCTAAACAAGCGATTCAATCTGCATATAGCCAATGTTCTCAACAAGAGAAACAAGAGCTACAGCAGTTGGAACAACAGCTTGAGAACCACCATCAAAGTTTGCGATAGACCATATGAAGACCAGTCTGGATTTCCAGGCTGGTCTTTTTTACCCCCTTTAAATGTTAAAAACTCCGCCCTTAGCAGGAGTTATAATCATAAAAATTGGGGTATGTTATAAGTACCCCCTAATTTTTTCTGAATTTGATACAGCCATTCTTCCTTTTGAATCGTGCTTCAATGGATGAATGGCTGTATCTTTTTTATGTGCCCGTACACTCCTCTAAACTTTTCACGATTTTTAAATCCTTATGATTTATTTCAGACTCAGTTGGATGGATCCATACGGCTTTCATCCCAAGTTCAAGAGCTGGTGCAATCTCATTCATGAAATTATCACCTATTGATACTATAGAACCTGCCGAGTATTCAACGTTTCTTAAAATGGTTCGAAACAGTTCAATCGTACGGTGCGGTTTCTCAGACGAAGTAATCTGTTCGTGAAAAATACCTCGCAAATCAATACGATTTAAAATATGATCCACATCGTGAGCTTCACTATTTGTGATTAAAATCAACCGCTTCTCTATCCTCCATTTAAGTAAAGATTCTCTAAGACCTTGAGTTTTAGTAAGCGAAAACTGCTCAGACACCATATAATCTTTCGTTTGGTCATAACATGCCCGTGCTTGTTCTCCTGAAACCCCATAATGCCTCGCGATTGAATAAGGAAGCCACCATCCGTCTCCCAGTGCAATAAGTCTTTCAAAGTCATACGTGAGCGGCTCAGGATATGTTTTTTCCATGCGGCTTTTTGACCACACCTCACCCGTCCATGTTTCAACCTTTTGCGCTTCATTAGAAAAGGGATCGACAGTTATAATCACGTCTTCTATGAGATCATAAACCTTTCCAATTTGCAAAGGATGGCGCCCATTGAGAACGTTACGATATTCCCGTTTCACGTGAGGCCGATTACGCGCCGATACCCGCTGCTCCAGAAGCTGAGCGTAGTATTCGAAGTGATCCGTATCCTCAGGGTGCCATCCATGTCAAAAATCAGGCATTTCGCTTGATCGATCATGCGCCGTTACTCCTCTCACATTTCCTTCAGTTCCGTCTGCTCCTGGTATGTACCTTCAGCGAGGGTTCATCAGTCCTCACTCATAGAAAAAAGCCCGGAAACTTCATTTCCCGGGCTCTAAAAAGGATCAAGAACGATGATAGGACATTTTTAAAACTACAGCATACAGCACATGACCGATTAGCCAATAAAAAATAGCAGCACCATCCGTTAACGCCGGAGTTTCCTTGATGGCAAGCAGCGTAAGCGGTACATAACTGGTAGCCGCAAAGGCACTTAAAATCAAAGCTAACGACCAGCGATTACGACTGGTGTCCTTCAGCACGCGCCTAAACGCATAAACATACAGCACTCCAATGATCCAGGAAATAATTAAATGAAAGAGCCATTCAATGACAACCGGCCATTCAATACTTCCAATCACAGGAATAAAATCAACATTCATAAGCAAGGTATATACTTTTTCACCCGTTACTAACTCGACAAGCCACATATAAAAACCAAGTACGAGTCCGGAAGTCGTACCAATCCAAAATCCCCAGCGAATCATTCATCTTCCCCCACATCCGTTAATACGCTTCTTGTTTTCTAAGTTCCCGGAGCAGGTTTTCTAAAACCTGTCGAAGCTCCCGATGATCCCCTTCCAGCATACGGAAATAAAGGGCTCTCAAGAAGTGCTTGCTGTTGTTTATAATAATGTCTTCCCTAGGGTCCTGCCAGCTCTCTCGTACATACAGAAGCGTTTCCAGCCATTCGACACGCTCCTGAGGCTGGATTTTTTTAAACATCACCATTACCGCAGTAACCATCCGTTCTTCTTCGTCAAATAAATAGGGGTGATCAATCAGAAACTGGGCTTGAATAATCGGCAGCATCTCTTGGATTTCCGTTTTTGTAATTTCATCACAGGAAGCCACATGATAGAGAGCATCGCCCGCATGGGCCATCGCATGCGCCCAGCCCTTCCCTTTTACGTATCCCCGGTGATCCGATTCCTGCTGCATATACTTTTTGAGGTTTTGCCAAACCCTGTGGACCTCTGCTTCTTTTAAAAATGGGGTCTTCCGATGCTTTTCTATGATGGGAGGAATTAATAACACAGAAAAACTTCGTTTGAACACCGCATCTTCCTCTTTTTTAGATGTACCGATTCTGTAAAAGAGGTAGTTTTTATTTAAAATGGACTGTAATATATTTTTTAATTGTTCGTGACTATAGTGCCCACGTGCAATAAAGGTGGTAAAAATGGTATGGATCAGATCGTCCCTCAGTACAGGATGAACCGAACCGATCTTCTGGAGCATCATCGTCGTTAACTCCTGCAGACTTTGATTTTCAGGCAGTTGATAATCGTTATCTTTAATGGGCTGCAACACGTCAATGAGCCGCGTTTCCATAAAACACCTCCTAAAAAGTGTTTTCATTGTAACACAGTTTTCATGAAATTAATGGAATATTAGCTTTGAGTTTAGAGTTTGAAGAATATCTGATAAAATAGGTAAAGATGTTATAGAGGAGGATGCGAAATGGCAGTAAAAGTAGAAGAAACACCAAATCCGAATGCTCGTAAATTCACGACTGATTCAATGATTTTCCAAGGGGATGGCAGTGTATCTGTTATGCCTGGACAGACAAGTGACCATAAAATTTTAAACGATCTTATGAATTTTGATGGAGTAGATAACGTGTTCGGCTTCCAGAATTTTATTACCGTAAATAAATTGCCGAATGCTGAATGGGAATCATTGACTCCTAAAGTCGAAGGTTTGTTAGCTGAATACGGGTATTAATAGCTTTTTAAAAAGTCCGCCACATAAAATTGTGGCGGACTTTTTTATTGAGGACGCTTGAGATGAGATCTGCCGTGGCCCTGTCGAATAGGTCCCTGCGATCCATTAGCTCAAGCCGCCCTCTACATCAAATGAGAGGCTAATTAAATCATTGAATGTTAAAGATAAGCTCCCGTTACTGGAAGACTCAGTTTCGAGATAAATGGGGACCGTTACTATATTTGGAAGAGGGCTGGTGGGGAAATAACTCGCTTTCCTATGGGGGAACGGTGAGCTTCCTCGCTCGTTACACTCCCTGCGGGATCTCACCTAGTTCCTTCTCCCATGGGAGTCTCGCTATTTCCCCACCAACCCAGCCATTTCTTGTGAACGGACCCTGCTATAGGAGATAGAAGCCATGCCACATCTGCTTCCAATGCTTATATAACAGGGTTTCTACAGCTAAACACACGTAAAGACCAATGTGAATCATAGATGATCCTTGTTCATTGGAAGGCGTTTATGCAGACAATTTTGAGCTCTCAATGATCGCAAAGGGGCGGAAGGGAACGGCGAAGACTCCTGCGGGATGAACATGATCGGTGAGATCCCGGAAGGCGAAGCCTGAGGAAGCTCACCACATGCCCGCGGAAAGCGAGTCGTTCCCTGGAGCCCCTATCTCTACAAAATATCTCGAAACTGAGTCTTAAAGTATACGGCCCTTTAGTTGAATAATCATTATATGAAAAATTAGTGATAGAGTTTTAAGGAGTTTAATCAAAATAAGCCGCCACGATGCTCGTGACGGCTCTTTTCTAATTAAATTTCTGAAGAAGTAAATGATTCACGTGCTCAGGACTTCCATCTTCGGCACTTTCTTCAAATACAGTCAAAGTCAAGGAGCCGTAATCCGGCAGATCTTCCTTAGAAATATCAATCTCTATCTGAAATGAAGACCACGCAGGTGCTCCCTCGGCTACTTGTAGAGATGTAGGTTCCACCAATACGAAATGGCCATCTTCCACTGTGTAGTTAAAGCTGCCCTCATGAACACGCGCTTCTCCTGCAATGGTATAGGTACCATTCTCCCCAGCCACCGTTACGTTGCGGAAAGCTTCGCCCTCAACCTTAACCTCTCGTTTCGTTGTTTCCGTTTCAGTTTCCAGTTCACTCTGTGATATTTCTTCTAAGGCAATATTCTTACTCGTTTCATCTTCAGTGCCTTCAGACTTAGCTGTAAGTGTAAGGGTGACCGTTCCAAAATCAGGTAAATCTTCTCTTGGAATGGAAAGTTCCAGGGTAAAAGGTGCCCATTCGGAATCATTTCCTACCTTCATTGTTTCTGGTTCGATTAGGAGATGATGACCATCTTCAACCTGGTAAGTAAATGAACCTTTTGAAACAAGGGCTTCCCCTGTCACCGTGTACGTTCCATCTTTGCCGCTCACTTCGATATTACGGAAACCATCTTCCGCGGCACTCACTGTCTTCTCTTCTGTTTTTGCTTCCTCATTCGTTTCTTTTTCTTGATCCGCCTCTAACGGAGTTTCTTCCTCTGATTCTTCAGCTGGTGCTTCTTTTTCTTCCTGTTTGCTATCTATTTCTTGCTCAACGCTCTCGATGGTAAATGATTTCGTTACTTGAAAAGGTTCCGCCTCTAAAGGCTGTTCATTGATTGTATTCACCAGGTACGTTACGGTTGCCTCATAGTCGCCTGGTTCTTCAATGCCTGTCCAAGTTTCTTCAGCTGTTAAAGATTCACCCGCTGCTAGATCTTTACTGACCATTTCCTGTGTGAACATTTTATCAGCTGAAAAGGTATAAACACTTTCTCCTTCAGTATTCGTGACCTGAATTTCATATTCCTGGCTGGAAGTGAACCCTAGAGTTACAGGCTCGTCCGACGTGTTTTCAAGAGACAGTTGAAACTCGGCTGTATCCCCTGATGTCTCCACGTTCGCTTCCATATTCAAAGATTGAATGAATCCTTCGATCTCTTTCGCTTTTTCCTCTGCTTGTTCCTCAGTTTCTGGTTCTTCTGCATTAGCTTCCTTCGATTCAGATTCTGCTTCATTTCCGCAGGCCGTCATGGTAATGATCATGATCCCCATTAAGATGGCTAACATATGTTTCATAACGCCACTCCTTTTTTCTATTTACATGATTAGACGACCATATTACAGAAATGTTACAAATTATTTGTCATCTTTTCTGAAGAAACCAAAAATACCTGTCGTTTGCACAATATTGGTAAAGGCAGAAGGATCGACATCCTGGATAATATGCTGCAGGTCATACAATTCATATCGAGTAATAACCATAACCATCATATTTTTATCCTGCTGTGTAAAAGCACCTCTGGCCGGTAAGGTTGTAATACCACGAACCATTTGGGAGTGGATCGCTTTTTCCAGATCGGCTGCTTTTGACGTGATAATCATAGCCGTAAGCTTTTCATGACGTGTATGAACAGCGTCAATTACACGAGTAGTTACATATAACGTCAATAATGTGTACAGCGCGTTTTCGGGTTTATATAATAAACCAGCAATCGCGATGATCGCACTATTCAACACAAGGAAATAGATGCCAATCGGGCGGTCCTTCATTCGAGAAAGCACCATGGCGACGATATCCAAACCGCCTGTTGAAGCACCCCATTTGAGCGTAATTCCAACCCCCATGCCGCCGATGACACCGCCAAATACGGCATTCAGGATTATATCCCCTGAAAGCTGCTGCACTGGTATTAGTTCAAGAAAAAGAGTGGTGAAGGCTACTGATACAGCACTATACACCGTGAAACCTTTCCCTACTTTATACCAGCCTAAAATCGCTACTGGAATATTAAGTATGAATAAAATAAGACCTGTACTAACTCCTGGTACACCTAAAAAATCGTTAAATATACTGGTAAGCAGCTGCGCAACCCCGGTGAACCCGCTCGCGTAAACATTCGCTTCGATGAGAAACAGGTTCAGGGAAATAGCATTAAATACTGCCCCTAACAACACAATAATAATTCTTCTTAGCTCAACTGTGAACAATCCGCAACCTCCTACGAGTAGTCTATTATCTTTTTTATCACCGTAACGAGACAAAATCAAGTTAAAGATTAGTAAGATGTGTAAGTTTCCGTCGAAATATACCCTTAATCGTCGTAAGTTTTCTAGTAATTGCTTTGACTATCTTTCCTATTATGCCTAAACTTAAAGAAAGAATAAAAACGGCAGGTGATCTTATGAACGTACAAATTATGTGTGATTCAGCCAGTGATCTATCCCCTGAAACTCTGGAACGCTATTCGTTAACCATGGTCCCTTTAAAAGTGACCATTAATGGAGAAGAATATGAAGACGGAAAAACCATCTCCCCCCGTGAAGTTTATGAAAAAATGCGGAACGGAGATGCCCCCAAAACATCACAGGTTACCTCCCAGGCTTTTCGAGAAACATTCACTGATTATGTGAAAAAGGACCAGCCTTTTATTTATTTTGCTTTTTCATCGGAACTATCCGGCACATATCAAACCGCAAAAATGGTAGAGGAAGAAATTAAAGACGAATACCCTCACGCTAAATTTGAAGTAATCGATACGAAAGCAGCCTCCCTGGGATGTGGACTCGTGGCGATGAGAGCGGCTGAACTTGCGGAAGATGGATATTCATTTGACGATATTTTAGAAACTGGAAAGTATCACGCTTCACACATGGAGCATGTTTTTACCGTAGCGGACCTGGAATACTTATATCGCGGCGGGCGCGTAAGCAAAGCCTCTGCATTTGTCGGCAGCCTGCTTAAAATTAAACCACTGCTTCATATGGAAGATGGTAAGCTTATACCTCTTGAAAAAATTCGCGGTTCCAAAAAAGTCTGGAAACGAATGATCGAACTTATGAAGGAACGCGGCAAGGATTTAAAACATCAGCGCATCGGCATCAGCCATGGGGATGACTTGGAAACCGCTGAGCAGCTGGCGGATATGATCCGCTCCGAGTTTGGAACTGAAGATATCCGTTTTGAAATGGTCGGCTCTGCCGTTGGTGCTCATGCAGGTCCCGGCACCATTGCTTTGTTTTTCTTAAATGATACGCCTCAATAGAGAATACTATTTGTAACCTTTCCCCTTTTTTAACGACTACATTAAAAAAGGGGGTTTTTTTATGATAATCAGGATATTCAAAATCGCACTCAGCATGATGATTGTTCTTGCTATTGCTGCAGCCTGCAGTCAAAGTGAGGATAATCTTGCGGAGACCTCAGAAGAACAATCAGATGAAGGCAGTCCCGATTCTGGCAAGTCCAATGGATTGTCAGAAACTCCTTCCCAAGGGGGAAACAATGAGGAGAACGATTCTGCCCGTATTGCTCAAAATACTGAGGAAAGCATGATGGTCTACGAAGCTCAATTGGACGTGGAGACCAATGATTATGATCAGTTTAACCAGCAGCTTCAGACAAAAATGGACCAGCAGGAAGCTTATATGGTAGAAAGCAATATTCACAAAAATGAGCAGGGCAGACGGCAGGGTCATATTCGTATCCGCGTGCCGCAGCCGAACTTTGAATCGCTGCTTGCGGGGTTCGAGGAGATCAGCAGCGAAGTTCTATCAAGAAATATATCCGGACGCGATGTAACCGAGGAGTACGTTGATTTAGAGTCTCGTCTGCAAGCTAAGGAAAAAATTGAGTCGCGGCTGCTTAACTTTATGGACCAGGCTGAAGCCACCGAAGATTTGATTAAGATATCGCAAGACCTCGAGCGCGTTCAATCAGAAATCGAAGTATTAACAGGGAAAATGAACTATTTAGAGAATCAGAGCGATTTCTCTACTATTACGTTGTCCATTCAAGAAACAGCAGCCGGAGCCAATCTGAATGCCTCTCCAACAAGCATCTGGGAAGAAACCAAGCTGGCATTTTCCAACTCCATACACAACGTCGGGCAATTCTTCTCCTGGCTGGTTGTATTCCTCCTCGGTTACTCTCCATTTCTCGTACTTTTTGCCGGGCTGATTCTTCTATTTTGGTTTATCAGAAGAAGAAGAAAGAAATCAACATCCTAAATTAAATCGCCCCTATTTTCCTGCACATGGAAAATAGGAGCGATGAGGTTAAGATTTTTCTGTTTTCCGATTTTTAAGGCTGATCACTGTTACGGCAATTACAAACAAACTAAGAACGCCGCCGACGAATCCAATAAACAACCAGTTATAGCCCTCGTCTCGTTCTACCACAAACACGTCTGCGGTTTCTCTTTCCATCCCAAGCCGGTATTCCCCATTCTCCTGCTGTCGTACCATACCATCATGCAAAAGACCTCTCAGCTGCTGCCCGTCTTGCAAACCGGACAGTACAGCGGCTTTCGTTTCCTCCGCATTATTAATCGCAATGATCATCGTCTGATCTTTATAGCTTCGTTTAAAAATAGCCAGACCATCTTCGTTGTACATTTCTTCGTAATCTCCGCGTCTAAGTGCAGGGAATTGCGTTCTCATTGAGGTTAAATTATCGATTCGCTGTTTCAGCTGCTCGTCCCCTGCTTTGAAGTTCATCATTTTAATGGTCGACGGATCACCGCCATCATCCAGGGGAAGTTCCGTACCAAAATACATGGCAGGTATGCCTGGAATCGTGAACTGATACGTTAAGGCAAGCTTCCAGCGAGTGATGGGGTTCTGCCCCTCTTCTACAGCCAGATGGGTAAAGCGTCCGGTTGAAGGTCCATCAATGTAACGAAGCGTCTCGTACGGTTCCGCTTTATGTTCGACATTTTCTTCCCAAACCGTATATAGGTCTTCGAGGCTCGTTCCGGAAGATTGAAATGTCTCTCGCGTTACTGTCTGAAAGGAAACGGATGAATCGTTGTCGCCTTTTACACTTTCCGTAAACAAATTAAATCCGTCTTGTACGGATTGCACACGTTCTTCCAGCTTCGAATAGAACTCACTGGATAAAGGAACAGCACTATGTAAATGAAACGCATCTACTCCTGTTTCCTTGACCCAGAACTCCGCTGTATCAAGAAGGTAATCCTGAACCTGAGGGTTGTCCAGATTTAGTAAGGCCATGTTCTCTCTCCAAGCTTCAGGATAGGATGTTTCAGCTTCTGAATACCAATCGTTTTTATCCGGGTCCTCTCTCCAGGGATGATCGCTGCCTGTATGGGAAACCACAAAATCAAACATCACCTTAAGGTCCAGCTCATGTGCTGCTTCGACCAGATCCTCGGCTTTCTCCATAGTACCGAAATGTTCATCTACAGCTTGAAAATCATTAATCCATTGCCCATGGTAACCCTCGTCCTGATTAGCCATAATGGGCGAAATCTCAATTGCAGTAAAACCCATTTCCTTAATATAATCCAACTGCTTAATAATTCCTTCCAGGTCACCGCCGTGGTAAGCTTCCTCTTCTACCGTGTCGTTGGAATTATCTCCATTCATAAATCGATCAATCGATATATAGTACACGCTTTCATCCTGCCATTGACGTTCTTCTGTTTCCGCTGCTCCAGCTTGAGAAGCGAAAAAGAGAAATAACGGAATTAACAGGAGCCCAGCTATTACTTTTCTCATGGCCGCTCTCCTTTCTTTCTAATAAAGGTAACTCTCTTAGATTATCCTTTCCGGCCCTTCCCCGTCAATTGTACTCGGCATCAATTCACCATAATACATACAATGGTCACATTTACAGGCATCTCCACACAAATAACCGCACGGCTGCTCAAGCCATGCGGTTGTAAAATTTGAGTCTGTATAAAATTTTAAAAAAGAATTATTCAACCATCGGGCTGTTTACTTTAAGACTCGGGTTCGAGATAAATCATGGTCCGTTACTTAATAGGTATAGGATTGGTGGGGAAATGACTCGTCTTGTTCCATCACCCAGCCACTCGAGACATAAGCCGTTCATCAACGGACGGAAAAACCTCCATCCTTTTGATGCTCGGCTTATGCTGGTCGTGTCTTTCGGGGTGATTGCACATTTGAACACTTTCCTATGGGGGAACGGTGAGCTTCCTCGCTCGTTTCACTCCCTGCGGGATCTCACCTAGTTCCTTCTCCCATGGGAGTCTCGCCATTTCCCCACCAATCCAGCCCAAGTAGAATAACGGACCCTTTCATAAGAGCTGGTATTAAATGCTTCTATAACAGCCTATTCCCCATCTTTATAGCATGAAAATGCCTCATGCTCCTATGCCCCTCTTTGTGCATCATTAAGGTATCTTAAGTGGTTTCGAATTGCTGATTTGGCAAGGTCCGGAGGGGGACGATGTAGACTCCTGTGGGATGAACATGATCGGTAAGATCCCGCAGGGCTGTTAAGCCCGAGGAAGCTTACCACGAAAGAGGAGGTTCGACTAAGAACGCCACATCGTGTGGCAACGTCGAACGACCCTGCGTCGTTCAGGGCCGGAAAGCGAAATCGTTCCCGGAGGACCTTCCACATAAACAATATCTCGAATCACATCTTCCAGTATCGTGCGTTTTACTGTAAGATCAACTCTGAGATTTTGTAGCTTTTTACAAACGTACGTGATAGGTTTTGAGCCAGTAATTAATTTGACAGAGATGGGCGATTAGCTGGGGACCTGTCATTAATTGACCAAACCACGGGGCTCCAATCGCCTTGCCTTCTGAATCATTCAGCTTCCTGACTTTCTTGCGGTCAAACAAGTCAAATAGTGGCGCATTCGCATCGGCCAATATATCATTCATCCACGCGCAGACAGCTTTCGTGTAGGCTGGATGAAAGGTTTTTGGATATGGATTTTTCTTACGGAATAACACTTCGTCGGGCAGAATCCCGCGTAACGCTTCCCGCAGCAAACCTTTTTCCTGATTCCCGTGAAATTTCATGTCCCACGGAACATTCCATGCATATTCAACCAAACGGTGATCGCTGAAAGGCACACGGACCTCAAGACTTGCCCCCATACTCATCCGGTCCTTGCGCTCAAGCAGCGTCTGCATGAACCAGTTCATATTCAAATAAGACATCTGTCTATGTTTTACTGCTTTTTCGTCTTCCCCTTTAAGAACCGGTGTTTCATCAATTGTCTGCTGGTAACGTTTCATCATGTATGCTTCCATATCCAAGCTCTCACTGACATCCGTTTTCACTAAATGCATCCGTTCATCTAAGGAGCGGATCCACGGAAACCCCTTCCGCTCCTGATCCTCTTTTCTATAAAACCAGGGATACCCTCCAAAGATTTCATCGGCACATTCCCCTGATAGAGCAACCGTTACATGATTTTTTATTTTTTCACAGAACCACAATAATGATGAATCGACATCGGCCATCCCTGGCAGATCCCTTAACGTGACGGCCTGTTTCAGCCGCGTGATTAAATCTTCGGGGGTCGCTTCCATCACGTAATGACGGGTCTGGTGCTGACTGCTGACTTTCTTAATATAGGCTTCATCGCGATCCGGCTGAAAAGAGCTTTTCTTAAAGAATTTCTCCTGGTCTTTATAATCAATCGAAAAAGTCTGCAGGGCACCTTTCTGTTCATTCTTGTATTTTTCAGCGGCTACGGCCGTAATGGCGCTTGAATCTACTCCGCCCGATAAAAAGGTACCTAGTGTTACATCAGAAACGAGCTGGCGTTCAGAGGCATCAATAAATAATTCCCGGACGCGTGCCACCGTTTCATCCCAATTGTCCGTATGCTCGGCACTTTGCACATTCCAGTAGCGTTCGATCGAAAGCTTTCCTTTTTCCCAAGTGGCCCGGTGACCCGGACGCAGTTCCTGCAGCGTTTCAAAAATTCCGTGCCCCGGGGTTCTCGAAGGTCCAAGTGTCAGGATTTCCTGAACCCCTTCCGCTCCAACTCTTGAATCTACTTCCGGATGCGCAAGGATGGCTTTCATCTCAGAAGCAAACATCAAACCATCCGGCTGATGACGGATAAACAATGGCTTAACTCCGAGCCGGTCTCTGGCTAAAAACAGACGTTTTCTCTTTTTCTCCCAAACACTGAAAGCGAAGATGCCATTCAATCGCTCTACGCATTCTCTGCCCCACTCCATATAGCTGACAAGTACAACTTCCGTATCCGAATGAGATCGGAACGACCAGCCTTTCGCTTTTAATGTATCTCGCACTTCATCCGTATTATATAGCTCACCGTTATAGCAGAGCACATACTTTTCATCATGCGCCTCCCGAACCATCGGCTGTTTCCCGCCGTTTGGGTCCACAACAATTAGACGCTGGTGTCCGAAAGCTGCCGGGCCATCCAGCCACGTTTGATAATCATCTGGACCGCGGTGCCGGATGGTATCGGCCATCCGCTCCAAAAGAGGGGCTTTATTCTGCACTTTATTTTTATCATCAATCCAACCCACAATGCCGCACATTAAGCTTCACCATCCTTTTGAGTAAGCTGACGCAGAAAAAACACATCATAACTTACTATATGAAAGAGGCTTCGCGCTTATTAAAAAGTTCTGCTTGACAACACAAGTGAGAATGATTATCATTATAGTTGATAAAGGATATCAGCCGTTACCCCCCCAAGTAGCGGAGCTCATTCTAGGACAGTAGAAAATCCCCCCAAAAAAAGCGGCAAAGCCTGTACAAGGCTTGCCGCTTTTTTTATTAAGCAGGAAGTATGCCTGCTCCAAGGAATCCAAAGCCTAGAATAATCGCAATGGCTCCTGCTATTAACAGCTGTGCCCACCAGACAGCAGCCGGTTTCTTTTTCTTATACTTCACGCATGCCATTTCCATAGCCGCAATCGTCCATAAGCCGACAAGCACCTTAAAAATAATCAGTCCGCCATAGTTAGCGTAGCTTGCAAAGAGAGACCCTCCTGAATAAAGGATCAATAAGTAATCCGCCCGCAGAATCATATGGGATATTTTTGCCCCTTTTTCATTTCCGCTCCGGGCAAATGTTGTAACAAGTCCCACTAAAGCAAATGCGATTACCCATGAGGTAATATGTAGATGTGCCAATGTTCTTCCTCCTTTAACATGAATCTACGGATATAATAGCACGAGTTCGCCAAAATTTCCTACCAATAAGTACCTTGGGAGGGTGAGAATAATAAATTAAACCTGTTATAATAATAAAAGATTGAAATGTAATTGGAGGGATATCATGTCAGTAAACAGTCAAGAAATCATTGATCAAACACAAGAATATGGTGCCAAGAACTATCACCCACTTCCGATCGTTGTATCGAAAGCGGAAGGTGTATGGGTAGAGGATCCAGAAGGTAACCGCTATATGGATATGCTAAGCGCTTACTCTGCAGTGAACCAGGGGCATCGCCATCCACGAATTATTCAGGCCTTAAAAGACCAGGCCGATCTTGTAACCTTAACTTCCCGAGCCTTCCACAATGACCAGCTCGGACCCTGGTATGAGAAGATTTGTAAAATTACCAATAAGGAAATGGCTCTTCCGATGAATACCGGAGCAGAAGCTGTCGAAACTGCTGTTAAGGCAGCTAGACGGTGGGCGTACGATGTTAAAAAAGTGGAAGACAATCAAGCCGAAATCATCGCCTGTACAGGGAACTTCCACGGAAGGACGATGACAGCCGTATCCCTTTCTTCAGAAGAAGAATACAAACGAGGATTCGGTCCGATGCTTCCAGGCATCAAATTAATTCCTTACGGCGATGTAGAAGCTCTTAAAGAAGCCATCACTGAAAATACAGCTGGATTCCTGTTTGAACCGATCCAGGGTGAGGCGGGTATTGTTATCCCTCCAGAAGGATTTTTGAAAGAAGCTTATGAGGTTTGTCAGGAAAACAATGTCCTGTTCATAGCTGATGAAATCCAGGCAGGTCTTGGGCGAAGCGGTAAAATGTTTGCCTGCGACTGGGAAGATGTAAGTCCTGACATGCTAATTCTCGGCAAAGCACTAGGAGGCGGAGTATTCCCTATTTCCTGTGTAGTCGCGAATAAAGAAGTGCTGGGCGTATTTAACCCGGGCTCTCACGGCTCTACCTTTGGCGGAAATCCTTTAGCATGCGCTGTATCTGTCGCTTCAATGAATGTTATTGAAGAAGAAAAACTGGCCGAACGCTCTCTGGAACTCGGCGAATACATGAAGAAAGAACTGCAGTCGATCGATAATCCTAAGATCAAAGAAGTTCGTGGTAAAGGATTGTTCATTGGTGTTGAAATGACAGAACCTGCTCGCGGCTACTGTGAAGATTTAAAAGAAAAGGGACTGCTTTGCAAGGAAACACACGAAAACGTCATTCGTTTCGGGCCTCCTCTTATTATTGAAAAAGAGGATCTTGATTGGGCAATTACGCAAATTAAAGAAGTTCTTAGTCAATAAAACCCAAAAGCCTGCAGAGAAAATTTTCTCTGCAGGCTTTTTTCTTAGCTGTATTAAATCTCCTTTTCAATCTTACAGTAAAGCTCCCGTTTGTGGAAGACTCAGTTTCGAGATATATTGGGTCCGTTATGGAAAGAAGGCTAGGGGTGGGTTGGGAAATAACTCGCTTTCCTGTGGGGGAACTGGCAAGCCTCCTCAGTCGTTATCACTCCCTGTGGGGTCTCGCCTAGCTCCTTCTCCCACGGGAGTCTCGTCATTTCCCAACCCACCCAGCGATATCTGGCGAACGGACCCTTCTATAGGAAAAATAAGACATGGTAAATCTGCCTCAAATGCTTCTATAGCAGGGTCATTCACGTGGTAACGTAACAAAACCAATGTGTTCAGAATGTTATCTCTTTCTCGTAATATTGCTCTACTCCAAAGAAGTTCGAGACACACAATTATCGCAAGGTCCGGAGGGGGACGATGAAGACTCCTGTGGGATGAACATGATAGGTAAGATCCCGGGAGGAAGCTTACCACATGCCCACGGAAAGCGAATCGTCCCCCGCAGGACCTTCGCTCTAACTCAATATCTCGAATTCGAGTCTTACAGTAAACGGCCCTATACTTGAATAAGCCATATACTTAATGGAGACTTGTTGAAATCTTTGGGTTTTGGTCAGATTCACCTGGCACGCTTCATATTTAACCCTAATATCTGATTAAAAAAAGCGCTCTTCCATTTAGGAAAAGCGCTCATTGTTTATTCTGAGGTTGTTACCGAATCAATCTTTTTCTGGCCCCAGGGAGCAAGGACGACTTCAACAATCATATCTTCTCTGTTCTGTTCATATTGCTGTCCCGTTCCTTCTTCAATAAAGTACCGGTCCAAGCCAATATCCACCATATATATTCCTCTTTGAGGATCATGCCACTCGTAACGAGCTGGAAGAACTACCTCCTCCCCACTCGCGTCAGGCTTTTCAGCGGAGGCCTGAACAAGTGTATAAAGGTCATTTTCACCAGGTTCGAGAAGCAAATAAACTTTTTCTCCAGACCCTGTATCTGCGGAACCATTCCATTTACCTTCAGGCACCTGTTCCACTTCATACGTTAATGTTACATAATCACCATAAAAAGGGTCGCGCGGATCTACAGGAGCCGTTTTTAACCGGATGGATTCTCCCCACGTGTCCATTGTATAGTAAGACATGGACATCAGCATGAGAAACACAGCCTGCAAGAAGACAATGACATAAAACCAAATGCGCTTCATGGCGTTACCTCTCCTTTACTCATGCGTCTTCGCTTCCTTTCAAGAAAGAAACTGAGGGCAAACAACAGAATTCCTCCGATAAAAAAGAAAAGAGAGCGGCTCATGAAATCCCATGCGAGCTGGAAATAAGCTATAAAGGTAGTAGCCAGAAGCGCGGCTGTTCCTTTGTTTACCCAGCGTGCCACACTCTGCTGGTAGCCTGATGCTAGCCATAATAAGGAATAGACAAACAAGATCCCGAGCGACAGACCATCAGCGAAATCAAAGCGAAAGACCGGCAAGAATAATAAAAGATCAATCCAGTAATAATTCGTAGAGCTCATCGCGGAACGGACAACAGCTCCTACGAAAAAGACGGCCCATACGATGAAGAAATAGAAGGAAGAATCCGTCTCTACTTCTACAAAACCTTCACCGAGAAAGAAGACTTGAAAAACCAGAAGCAAAAAGACTGAAATGACACTGAACGTTTTAAGCACGCGCAGCTTCCCTTTTCCAGCCGCTGCCTCATCAAATAAATATAGAAATAGGATCAAATTAATCAGCCAGTAATAAGGAAAGCCGCTGCTAAGCACAAAAACGAGACTTTGAATCAAGTAACCCGCTCCGAACCAAACCGAATAATCCGTCCTTCGACCACGTACCGTAAACCACCCTAGACCAAGGATAAAAAGTAATCCAGTCCAAATGTGAAATTCACCATAAGTGACGCCACTGTAGACCTGGCCCACCGTAGTAAGAACAACCGCAGCTATAAAGAAAGATGTTTCTTTACACAAGAGGTACAAGCTGAAGGCGGCGATGGACCAGATAAAGAATGGCAGCGCACTGAATGAAGTAAAATGATACATTTGCCCAGTTAAAAAGATACCGGCCCCAAATATGATGAGGGCAATGATCATCAGACTTTCCCCTAAGCGTTTAGAATGCTTCCTGTAGGTTTGCTCACCTGTAATATAGAAGGCAAGTAAACTCCCGATAATAATGGCCATTCGAAAGATATCCGAAATGGCGGACCAATTGGAAGCGATAAATGTTAGAAATCCAAGACCTATAAAGATGGCCGCAAACGTCAGCAGCAGAGGTTTATGCTGCCGGGCAGGATAACGCTCCAGCAACTGTTCCCTTTGATCTTCAGATATAATGCGTTCCTCTACCCATTCCTTGCTTTCTTTGATGAGCTCTTCACGTTTCATGGTGTGTCCCCCTCTTTTTAAGAAGCAGCTGGCTGTTTACGTTTTAACGGTTGTTTCCTCCCGTAAGTTAATGTTCTCCACAGCCATTCAAGCGGACCATAACGGTACCTCTTAAGCCATGCTTTACTTGCGAAGATCTGCAACGTGTAAACCACCACTACAATTATTACGCTCATAATCGGCGGCACCTGTCCGTAAAGACCAAACCCAACCGAATAAAAAAGGACAAAGCATACAAGCGATTGAAGAATATAATTGGATAGAGACATTCTTCCAACCCAAGTCAATGGATGTAAAAGCCTTGCCCCAGCTTTTGTCCGGAATAATAACGTAACCGACAGCACATAAAATATGGCTGAGGCTGTGCCTCCTACGCTGTCCTGCATGACTCCAAACCACTCAGGATTCCCGTAAAGATAGGGGCCTGCTTTAAAAATGAGAAACAGGACACCTGTCATGAGCCACACTTTTTTAATACTCCCCAGGTGAGCCGTTGGTTCATGGAGCCAGCGCTTGCGGCACACATATAAACCCAATAAAAACATGGGAAGCAGACTAAGTGCTAAAAATGGCAGATTAGCAACATGGTTGGCATACAGCCAGTCAGAAGTATTCTGCTGCCATATATCGAATAAACTTCCCGTCCCGTAGTTTGTTATAGCTTCGTTGATTGATTGCTGTTCTACAATTCCCCGCAGCTGGCCGCGTATTGAATAGAGGGCAAAAGTAAATGGCAGGACAAGAAACGCAAGCATACTATAAGCCAAGAAGAGGAGCCCGGTTTTCGTTAGATGGAAAAAAGCAAACAAAGAAAGTCCAAGTACCCCATAAGAAAGGAGAATGTCTCCATGCCAGATTAAAAAGGCGTGGATCAAGCCAAAGCCGATCAAAACGATCAATCGTTTAAAAATAATTGGACGATAATCAAGATCTTTCTCATCCAGCCGATCCTTCATCATCTGCATGCCAAATCCAAACATAAAAGAAAACAATGTATAAAAACTTGCTTGGAAAAAGATATCAATGACCGCCTGTACGGTATGGCTCAGTGATGAATCCCAGGCCTGAGCTGCTCCCCCGTATAAGAAATAGGGAGCGTTAAAGGCTGGCACATTCACCATAAAGATACCTAAAATCGCAAGTCCGCGTGCAGCATCAATCCAGTTTAATCGTTCTGATTCACCTAATGGCGAAGCCTTCGATTTCATGTTTATTCCCCCTAATAGCTTTATTTTACTTTTATTCTGTTATTTAGACAATTGCGTTTCATAAAATAAAGAAAGGAGTTTTTCGATGCCGGCAAAAGTAGGAGCCGTAAATGTGACGTCCATATCCAGTTCCAGTATATTCAACATTGGCGACGTGTATAATATGGCCCCACAGGCCTGGGTAAAAACATTTGCTGGCGGCGGATCATTCAACACAGGAAATGGAATAAAAATTGATATTAACCGCTCCAACACCTATGTAAATGATCAGGAAGTCATTGACCAATCCTTAATTAACGATACCTAGGAGGATGCTTCATGAACATTACCGTTCACCAGTCTATCTGCATTCATGTACTGCGTATTGGCACTGTGGCTAATTCATCGATCGTTCAAATCGGCAGTTCAGGAGTCATTCAAGCCAAAGCTGATCTATATAATACGGGAGCTTTTAAAACTGCTGCGCCGGCTGCTCTGCCTGCAGAAGGAACAGTAGAGATTCCGGAAACAGAAGGTCCATCTCTTGTTCCACTTTCCATATCATAGTCTATTTTATCGTGCATAAAGATAAACCAGGGGGGTGATCTCATTTGAACAACAATTACCAATCATGGCAGGCATGGGTCCAGCAGGTTATGAAGCACATGGAAAAACAACAACAGATGATTAATCAATTGACGCAGAAAATTGAACAGCTTCAAATGAATGAGCACCCTAAAACCGTAATTGAAAAAATTGAGTACCATTTTGATCAGCTGAAAATCGATACTCTGGAAGGAACTTTGCAAATTGGACTAACTCCGAATGGAAGCGATGCAGCGGATATCGGTGATTTTTATGCAAACCAGGGTCAGATGCCTCCACAGCAGGACCCCGTCCTTCACCAACTGCAAAAATATATGAACACGGACATTCCCCAGTGGATGAATCAATATACGCGCGATCACGATATCCCTGTCACGGATCACCACAAGGAGCAGATTATTGCCGATGTAAGGAAGCAGCTCTCTCAGAGGATAGAACACTATAAGAATCAGAATCCGGACTTGGATGATGCCGGTCTCGTCAATCAGGTCCAAAATGAAATCAGGCATTCCATAGCTCAATACTTTGATTCTTTTCAAGGAGATGGTACCTCATGAATCACATCGTGCACAACTATGGTCTCCACGTTGGGCGGATCCGCGTAACGGCGGTCTCTTCCTCCTCCGTCTTCCTGATCGGAGATAATAAAACGATTCGCTTACAATCCTATTTCGATACACCGCCGGAATCCCTGATCATTGGCCCCTATGTTCCAATAGATGCGACCGGTGAAGCTGAAGTCATTGATGATGGTGAAAATGTATAACCGCATGGTGTACGTCGATCAAATCGATATTACCTCTGGACTAATCGCCTCTCATATATCAATCGGTGACGTGTACCAGGCGTCCCCCTGGTCCAAAGTGCTGGCTGTACAAAAAGAAGGCTCTGAGTTTGTTTCAGATACGTTCAACTTTGAAGATTTCCCAATTTTCTCACTGCAGCCCACCAGCCCTTTACCTCCGATTACTGTTCCTTCCTACAACTACCAAAACCAGGCGATCTATGTAAGTGATGTCCATGTTACCGGGGTCTCCACCGCTGGAATCGTGCAGATAGGAGGCATTGAACACATTGATGCCGTGTCCAGAACAAAACACATCCGCCTCTTAAGTGACGAACAATAGATCATTGTTTCGCATAGGTTGTAACTATATCGTCGAATCGAACTAATTATAAGAAGGAGGCGATCATGAATGCCGGCCATAGTCGGTCCCATCAGTATAAATAGTGTCGGCGGCGGGGTCGTAAACTTCGGGGATTCCTTCTATCTTTCACCTAAGAGTACTTCAAAGACAAATGCGGGCTCAGGTGCCCTCAACACAGGAAACTGGATTGTCTGTAACAACGGTATAAGTTCTACGAATCCTTTTGATCCTGATGTCAACGATCAAAACGTTACCGCTAATGCATAAAGCTGGTTTATTATTAAGTGAAATATTCAAAATGTACGCACGGAAAAAAAGAAGCTCAAAGTCTAATAACTTTGAGCTTCTTACATAGTAGGAGTCAATTTCCTTATTTTTGAAGGTTTTAGGAAGGATGACCCGGGGAATTAACCATGAAAGCGCAAGATGGAGGTTATGAAGATGAAGGAATGCACACTGAGCAATAGGATTCACTGCAGAACAGAATATTCTGCTTTAAAAAGAGTGCTGGTTGTGACACCATCCTTTATGAAAATAACGACTGTGATAAATGAAACACAAAAGTATTATGAGGATGTAAACATCGATATTCCCCGTGCTCTTGACCAGCATGAGACCTTTGTCCATGTACTCAAAGACCATGGAGTCGAAGTGGTTGAACTTCCTGCTGCCCCTGATTTACACGAGCAGGTCTTCACCAGAGATATCGCCTTTGTAATTCATGACCAACTTTTCGTTGCTTCGATGAATGAGCATGTCCGTCAGGAAGAAACCTCGCTGCTTAGAGAATGGCTTTATGAATATTCGATCCCTTTTCAGGAACAGTTCCCTGATTCCATCGAGGGCGGTGATGTTTTGATAGATGGAAAGACTGTCTGGATCGGAATAAGCGGACGTACCTCACCCCAGGCTATAGAGACCTTACGTGAAAGACTGCCTTCCTATACGATTGAACCGTTGAAGCTTGAGGATGATATTCTGCACCTGGACTGTGTATTCAATATTATTAGTGAAGGTACAGCTCTCGTTTACCCTCCCTCCTTTACTGATAGTGGATTGGATAAGCTTCAATCCCAGTTTAATCTAATTCCGGTCACTCGTGAAGAGCAGTTCCATATGGGACCGAATGTTCTCTCCATTGAGGAGGGAAAACTTATCAGTCTCTCTCAGAACCAACGGTTGAACGATGAGCTGCGTTCAAAGGGTTTCCAAGTGATTCCCATAGAATTCTCTGAGATTATTAAATCGGGCGGATCTTTTCGCTGCTGTACGCTGCCATTACTACGAGCATCTGATCATAAATAAGAGAACCTAAAAATAACCTGCTGGTAATTTAATCTTTTAACCGTTCAGGGCCATTTGAATAGGTCAAATAATTTAGAACGAATATCTATTTGAAGCGGAAGGTCTGTACAGACCTTCCGCTTTTTAGTCTGATGATAAAGGGTCCTTATTATTTTCCATCTATCCATCTCCCTTTTCATTAAGTCATAAAGCCAGATTTTAAAAATGGGGTCTCATTTCTGATCATTTGAATAAGCTTATTTGGGGAGTTATTTTATGAGAGGAGCCTGCCCATGTATAATTATGACCCTTGTGATCAATTGGCGTGGCATGCTGCAAAGTACGAGATGCTGGCGAATTATTATAAGTATTCCGACCCTCAGAAGCACATCTATTATTACCAAAGACATTTGGAATGCATGCAGCGGTGGATCATGATGCAAGAACGTGGTGAAAACTCTGGCATGATGGGAATGAACAGTGAAGCGAAGGTCCGTGTACTCCACGCTTCGCCGGATGCTCCCGCCGTCGATGTTTATGTGAACGGCCAGAAGGTTCTTGAAGGCGTTACGTATAAGCAGCAAAGTGAATATCTAAGTGTTCCAGCAGGCCAATATCGAATCGATATTTATCCTGCGGGAGAAACGAATCAACCGGTTTTGTCGCAAAACGTCTCCGTCGAAGCAGGTAATATGTACACAGTAGCTGCTGCCGGCAGACTGAACAACTTGCGGCTGATTGCCGTCGCAGATAATGACAGCATTTCGTCTGGAAATGCCAAGGTCCGCTTCTGGCACTTATCGCCAAACGCTCCGAACGTAGATATTGCAGTCCAGGGTGGAGATGTACTTTTCCGTAATGTACCATTCGGAAAAGCTACCCGCTACCTGAACCTGCCACCGACGACCGCTAACCTTGAAGTCCGCGTGGCAGGCACAAATCAGACAGCCTTAACTATACCAAATGTTACCTTAAATCCTAACCAGGCCTATACAGCTGTTGCCGTTGGCTTAGCTGGTGGAGATCCTCCGCTTGAAGCAATTTTTCTTCAGCCTTAATAAAAAACATGCAGCGATCCCTTTGGTTTCGCTGCATGTTCTTTTTTGTGCTTGTAAGAAAGCTCACACACTCTCTAGAAGAGCAGAATTATTTCAAAAATGGTGAAAAATCGCAATTTTAATCTAACAAATTCTGTGCATTGACTCACTAAATAATCGCTAATAGAATGTGGTCACGATTTTAGAGAAATCTCTCTAACGTCAGTATATATGGAAGGGAGGAGTACCTCATGCTTTATCGATCCATGGTTTACCTATTCGGAATGCTCGTCAACTTTTTCGGAGTCGCCCTTTTAATTAATGCAACACTTGGGGCAGGGTTTTGGACATCCTTTTTTATTGGAGTTTCTGATCATCTTGGTTTCACGGTTGGATTCTGGTACGGTGCTTTTCAACTGCTAATTATTTTTATTAATGCGAAACTTATGAAGAATCTCCCCGAGGTAAGAGCCGTAGTGCCAGTGTTTATGGAAAGTTTGATTCTTGACTTTTGGCTTGAAATTGTATTCGCAAATGTCGATCTATCGACAGCTCCATTTATTCTGCAAATCGCAGCTCTATTTACCGGCGTAGCTATTATTGGACTCGGAGTGGCTATCTATATTCTTCCTCAGTTTCCGCGTGCCCCGGTTGATCAGTTGTTCTTAGCAGTCAGTGCACGGTTTAACTTGAGCCTCCAAACGGGTCAAACCCTGGTTGCGGTAACCATGACGTCTCTTGCCCTGCTCATTGGAGGACCAGTGGGACTTGGAACTCTTGCACCAATGCTGTTTCTCGGTCCTGTCATCCAGTATTGTTATACAAGAGCCTACCCTCTTTACTATAAATTTCACCCTGATGGTGAACGGGTTTATCAACAAGCTGTCTAACACGCTTAAATATGAAAGCCGCATGGTTCACAGGAGAACCATGCGGCTTTCTTTCATAACTCTGTTAAACCTCCCTGTTGATCTTAGGGTTAAGCTCCCATTACTTGAAGACTCAGTTTCGAGATAAATGGGCCCGTTATTCTAGATGGAAATGGGTTGGTGGGGAAATAACTCGCTTTCCTAGGCCCTACACGACGTAGGGTCGATCGACGTTGCCACAGGACGTGGCGACCTTAGTCGATGCTCCTTTTACGCTGAGCTTCCTTGCTCGTTTCACTCCCTGCGGGACCTCACCTAGTTCCTTCTCCTATGGGAGTCTCGCCATTTCCCCACCACCCCAATATGAATAGAAAAACGGACCTTTCTAGAAGAGAAAAATTCTCCTGCTTCATTGGGATTAAATGCCTTTTTGACAGGCTATTGAGGGTATTTATATCCTGAAAATGGGTAGAAAACCACGTGATCTAATTCCTCATCACGCAGATGATGATGTTTGAAGTGGTTTTGAGCTTCTGATTTGGCAAGGTGCGAAGGGGGGGGATGAAGACTCCTGCGGGATGAACATGATCGGTGAGACCCCGGAGAGCTTTAGCTCGAGGAGGCTCAGCACATGCCCGCGGAAAGCAAATTCTCCCCCGGAGGACCTTTCCTCTCATAAAATACCTCGAATTCGTGTCTTCCACAATCCGGCCCTATTGCGTAATAAGTCTATTATGAGAAATCAACACTAAATTTTAACAGAGTCTTATTCATAATTACTTCTCGATAGGCAACTATACTATTAGGAATAGTTGACTCTTATAGGATGTGACCCAGCTCTTGGAATTTTTCTTAAGTCAGGAATCGTTGAATCATTTTCAATGGGTAATGCGTGCGGTTGTAGGATTTCTCTTTTTAATAGGAATCGCAAAAATGATGGGGCAGCGATCGATTTCACAGCTGCGCTTTTTAGATTTTGTCATGGCTTTATTAATTGGAAACATTATGGCCCACCCCTTGTCCGATGAAGGGCTGGGCTTAATGGGTTCCATGATAACGATGGGCACGTTAACAATTCTTTATCTCGCTGGAATATTCTTAACCTTACGCTGGCCGCCCCTAAGAAGGATATTCGATCCTCCTCCGCTCACTTTAGTTAAAAATGGGGAGATTTATTACCGGAACTTGAAAAAAGCCCGGATTACCATAGAGAATCTGATGTCTGAACTGCGAAAGGAAAAAGTCGATAATGTCCAAAAAGTCGCTTTAGCTCTATGGGAACCAGGCGGCTCTATTTCTCTTTTCACAGAACCGAAATACCAGCCGCTCACTCCTTCTGACATGGGAATGGCTGTAAAGCCCTTTGATCTCCCTCGAATCATCATAAAAGAAGGAAGAATTAATGATAATGAACTAAATTTTTTAGGATATGATCTCCGTTGGCTGAAGCAGCAGCTTAACAGCCAAAAGGTTTCCCTGACTAATGTCCTCCTTGCCACCGTAGATCATGAGGGATCGTTAACGATCTGCCTCTATCGGTAAAGTAAAACTTTCGATCAGAAAGGATGCTATTCCCCATTCTTGGATAAAGACTATTTAACTGACCATAATCTTCTGTCATTCATCTTTAATTTGAATGGTGTGAGTAGTTACATCTACACCCTGGTCAAGGAGTATTTTTACAGACAGTGATTCTGTTTCTCGTTAAATTGAGACGAAGTAACAATTGGAAATTGATTATCTTCTTCTACTTTATTAGGTGCTTGATCTTGCACCTTAGAGATAGCTTTCCTTATTGCTTCTGCTTCTGACAATTGAGCATGTGCAGGTGTACCCTTAGATATAACTTCTATGTCTTTCACCTTTCCTTGACCCGGGTATGATTCTGCAACGCTGCCATCAAGCCACACCTTTACCTCTTGGCTAGCCAATCTCTATACGGTCCGGGGCATCTGATCCCCAAAGCGCATCATAAAAATCCGCGTTACCATTATCATTCGCATCTTTAGGTTCCGGGGACACGACTAATATACGCCCGTCCTCTTTATCTGTTACATATCCTTCAATATAAGGCTTTTCTTTTAGTACACCTGAACAGCCTGCCACGAAGAATAACAATGCTAATACATAAAACAAGAACCTTTTTGCCATCCCCACCCTCCTTTAGAAACCTCTATGCTCTTCCCACATAGAAGAGTATAGTGGAAAATAGAAAATATTGTTTCCAGAGATTTGGTTACGATATAGGTCAGGTAAGGAGGATTCACTTTCCATAGCCCTGAGAAAAATGAAACTTGAGGCTTCCGTAGATCTAAAAACCGATGGTGTTATTTAACAGCCCCCTCTTTTAGAGGAAATCCTCCTGGAACACGCCCCTCCATAATTCCTTCTGAACCTATAATTTTTCCATCGATCTCATAAATAACCGCAAAAATTTCCCTTCCATTCTCTTGTTCTTCTTCTAATGTATAAGTCGTTTTTTTAACTTTTTTTCCTTCATATTCATATAAATCAACTCCATTTCTTCTCAGTTGCGCCATTAACTCAGGTAAGTAATCGATTATTTCTACAGATTGATCGTTCCATTTCTTAATCCTCCAACCATAGGAAGAGATATAATCCACATGCTCCTCTGGTATTTCGTGTGAAGTTTCCCCTTTATTATCGTCAAATTGCTCCATTGCAGAATCACTTTTCATATCGTTACCACAAGAAATCATAAATATAGCAAGAGTAAGCAAAAGTAGACGCTTCACCAGTCATCCTCCTTGGCTTAATTTTGGACGAATATTCTGTGAACCATAAGGTCTATATTATTGCTGAAACCTTTTATGTTGAGGTTGTTATAACCACTTTCCACTAAGAAGAGGTACGCATTATGAACACCGTTTAGAATATTAAGCTCATAACTCTTACATTACAGTCTAACATTCCTTCTATGGGATGAACGGAAAGAAAATATCAGCTATACCTGATAATCCAAATCATTAACAATCAGATGAATCCATTGCTCTTTATTTAATTCTTAGGTACTCTCAGAATCTCTACTAATAACAGTGCTCCCACATTTTTATATAAAAAAGAAGTCCAGATAAGGGCTCATAAATCCCCAAAACTGAACTTCTAATTGAATCTAATAACTATATTCCAGAAGAGCTGCTACCTGCGGCGCCTGCGGTTGGACTTTCTGGTGGTGACTTCTTTTTGAGGGTCCTGCTTTTTTATCCAGCGTAAGTATTTTTCCATATCCGGATGCTCACGCAGACGCTCAAGGGTATGATAAAAGTTCGCCAGTTCTTCATTAGTGAAGAGGGCATGGACCTGTCGGTGGCAGGCACCGCACAACCACACCGTCACTCCCATGGCCCCGCCGTGCTGTCTTGGAATTAAGTGGTGTTCCGTCGTTCTGACCGGTGTACGAAAACACAGTTCACATTTATCTTCCATTTAATCGACCTCCACAAGTACAGACCCTTCAAACAAGTACAAGCAGCTCTTACGAACCGGCTCTTTCCAAATCTTTTCTAACGCAGAGCGGTACATCTCCATTTGGGTATGATACCGTTCTTTCATGGCTTCTTCTACCGACTTCTTCTCAGGGTCGATTTGATCTGATTTATAATCTAGAATCATCCAGCCATCTTCATAGGGAATCATGGCGTCAATAACCCCCTGAATGAAGACCTGTTCGTTTTCCGGTGCTTCCCAATCCGCATACACTTCATGCGCCGGGAGCGTTAGACTGAACGGCACCTCCCGTTCCACCTGTTCCGCTTCCAGAACAATTTGCCCCACTGAGGTGTCAAAGAAAGCCGCAATCGCTGCGGTATCAATGACGTCAGCTTCCTCACGGCGAAGCACCTCTTTAAGTACAAGATGTTCGACAAACTCTTCTACCTCTCCAGGAGTGTGCTTATGAGAGAATGGAATATGCTGCATGACGGTGTGCATAGCACTTCCTTTTTCAGCCGCAGACAATCTTTGATCAACTTGCATAAAACGGGGCCGCTTCTGGATCGGCGCCTGATAGGGAACTAGCAGCTGATCGCTTGAATACTCATCTTTCGTTTCACGCTGCCTTTTAATTTCTGTAACGGTCTGTTTAGCCCGGGAGTACGCTGCTTTATGATGAGGATAAACGAAGCTTAACCGCTTCTCGACCATGTCCTTTCCTTGAGCATAGCCTTCTGCTGGCTGCCACTCTTCAACAGCTGCACGCAGCTCATCGTCCCTCTTCTCCTGGGATTCGTCCAGGACAGCAAATTGACTGCCATGCGCTATGCTCACTTTCCATTCCGAAGCATCCGCATAGATGTCCTCGGATGTTGTCACTTCAATACTGCCCCGAAGATCTTCGGCGTGCTGGTGCCGAATTAATGCCGGTCCCACCCAGTCCAGGTAGGATTTGGCATCGAGTCGGTCGTGAGGCGGGAGCACCCATTCCGGTGAATCCAGGAACGTCTGCCATTTTTCCTGTTTTTTATCAAAAGAGGCAACATTCCCGACCATGACCAGTTTTTCCTTTGCCCGGGTCATCGCTACATATAAAACTCTCATTTCCTCTGCCAGCAACTCTCTCCGCTTCGCCTGCTTTAAGGCGTGATAAGCAAGCGTCGGATACATCAGCCGCTTCTGAGGATTAATGTACCTTGAGCCAAAGCCATAATCTTTATGCAGCAAGTAGCGGTCCTTCAAATCCATCATATTAAACTGTTTATCCATCGCACCTAAGATGACGACGGGGAACTCAAGTCCTTTACTTTTGTGAATGGTCATGATGCGAACAACATCTTCCTGTTCGCCGAGGGCACGGGCCGCTCCGAGATCATCGCCCCGCTCTTCCATTCGTTCAATAAACCTTAGGAAGCGGAACAATCCTCGGAAGGACGTGGATTCATAAGATCTCGCCCTGTCGTAAAGAGCACGGAGATTGGCCTGGCGCTGTCGTCCTCCAGGCATGCCACCAACAAAATCGTAATAGCCGGTTTCGCGGAATATATCCCAGATCAGCTCCGATAATGCTCCCTGTCTTGCCCGCTCTCTAAAGCTTTCCAGCAGATGAAAAAAGCTTTCTACCTTCCTGCCTAATTCATCATTTCCAGGATACTCCTTGATAGCTTCGTAATAACTGACCCGCTTTTTAACAAGCCGGAGTCTCGCGAGCTCATCTTCATTCAGTCCGACAATCGGCGACTTCAAAACCGAGGCAAGCGGTATGTCCTGCATTGGGTTATCAATAACTTTTAACAGGCTCAGCATGATCTTAATTTCTATCGCTTCAAAATAGCCGGTCGAAAGTTCCGCATAGACCGGAATACCCTGCTGTTTCAATTCATCAACGATCATCGGCGCCCAGGTCATCGACCGCATTAACAGCACAATATCCCGGTACTGAATCGGACGCTTCGTGCCTGTTTCTTTATCCATCACCTCGAGCGGGGGCTCGTCGTCATGACCAAGCCACTTACGAATCATTTGTCCGTAAGCTCTCGCTTCTAACTGGGCTTTTTCCAGGTCTTTATATTCTTCGTTCTCTTCCTGTTCTTCCTCCTTGGATTCCCGGTCGATCACAAAGAGTTCAGCTTCAGGGCTTGAAGGAGCCCATTCGTCATACGTATGATTACTGTAGATAAGCTCGGCTTCTTTCTCATACTCCATTTCGCCCACTTCTTCATCAAGCACCTGACGGAAAATGTAGTTGGTCGCATCCAGCACCTGCTTTCGGCTTCTAAAATTGCGCGCTAAGTCAATTCGCTCGCCATCGTTTTCAAGATAGCCGTAAGCCTTATATTTTTGCAGAAACAAAGAAGGCTCAGCATGACGGAAACGATAAATACTCTGTTTCACATCACCCACCATAAACAGGTTGCCTGCTTCGGGTGCATCGGTTAACAAGCGGAGCAGTGTCTCCTGTACCAGGTTTGTATCCTGATATTCATCAATCAGGACTTCACTGAATTGCTCGTGAAAGCCGGCAGCTACGGATGAAGGGACCGGCTGATCTGGAGTCGAGGATTCATCGAGTAAGATTTGCAGACAGTAATGTTCCAAGTCGGAAAAGTCCACAATCGCTTTTTCTTTTTTTAACTGTTCATAGCGCTGCTTGAAATCTTTAACCACCACAGCCAGTTGTTCCATGACCGGGTAAAGCTCCTGCATATCCTGCAAATAACTGCTTAAGGATCTTGAGAACCACTCATCCCGCATCTCATTCCAGCGTTTTTTATAGCGGTCACGGATTTTTTTCGCCTGCTCTTTCTTCTCTTCGCTGCATTCCATCTTTTTCTTAGAAAGTGTAGCGAAGGACTGCTCACTTATATACGATTGCAATTCTTCCCAGGAGTGAGCCATTGCCCCTTTAGCCTGTTGAATCATCTCAAGATCTGAGTCAGCTGTTTCCCCATATGTGTAAGGACCATCCGGTTCTTTGGTGAGGTCTAAAAACTTATGAGCTTCCGCTTCCATCGCTTTTAAATGACTGCTGACTTCCTCTTTCAAAAGATGAAGCCATGGAAGCTGATCATCTCCATCAATTTCCTGAACGTTGTACATCTCCACCATTTGATCCAGCCATACTTCCGGCCACGGATTCTGGGTAGCAAAGGTGTACAGCTCAAGGATAACCTTTTCCACATCCAGATCGCTGCGGTCGCTGGAAAAACGGTCGACAATATCAAAGAATCTTTCCTGCTCTTCCCCTTCTTTTCCATACCAGTCTTCAAACAGCTCCTCCAGCACTTCCTGCTGAATGAGATCGGCTTCTACCGTATCCGCGATTCGAAAGCCCGGGTCAAGATCCAGCCGGTAGGCATACCTGCGGACCACTTCCATACAAAAAGAGTGGAGCGTAGAAATCGATGCATTTTGAAGCAGCGAGAGTTGTTTCTTTAAATGATGGGAGCCAGGATTATCCTCCAGCGCTTTACTTAATGCTTGTCCCACCCGGTTTCTCATCTCCTGCGCAGCTGCATTTGTAAACGTAACGACTAATAAAGAATCAATGTCCGCCGGAGCATCTTTGTGCAGCAGTTTTTGAATAATCCTTTCGACGAGCACCGCCGTCTTCCCTGAACCTGCGGCAGCCGCCACCAGAATATTCGACCCATGGCTATAAATGGCCCGCTGTTGTTCTTCTGTCCAACTTACCAAGAAGATCCCTCCTCTCTGTTCATCATCCGTTCCAGTACATCTTCATCCTTTAGTTCTTTCAGCTTCCGGAAGTTATTCTCCTCAAGTGTCGGATCAAATTGACAGACGGAACGGTACGGACAGAAATTACATGCACTCTGCTGTTTCTGCTGGTAAGGATTCAAATCCACTTTTCCATCCGTTATATTCGTCCCTGCCCGACTCATCAGCTGTCGGATATATTCATTCAGCCTTTGGAACCGCTCGGCATCAGCCGTCTTAGAGTTTTTATAAAAACCGCCTTTAGCTTTCAGGCCAGCCGGTACAATCTGACTGTGACCCTTCTCTAGCCCAGTATCCATCATTTGAATGATACGTTCATTTTCAAGCAGAAGCCCCTGCATTTTGAACTTCTTGAAAATCTCTTCCTCAATCGCGGCATCCTGAAGCATACGACTGCCTGTAATCATCGGGTTATGCACGTGGAAATAAAGAACACCCGCCGGTGAAGCCGCAGTTCCAAGCCAGTGCTCGGCATTTGTCAGGACAACATCCAGATAAGCAAGCATCTGCAGGGAAAGACCATAGTACACATCCATGAGACTCAAGCCTTTAGCACTTGATTTATAGTCGATAATTCTTAAGAATAGATCGTCTTCCGTTAACGCTTTATCCACCCGGTCGATCCGTCCGCGCAGCATCAATTCATATCCGTTCGGTAAATCAAGCGACAGCGGCGGGAGTTTTGCATCTTTGCCGGTCCCAAATCCTAATTCCAGTCCCACCGGTGAAAAGTCACTGCTTCTTGCCTGCTCGCTCAGTACAAACGCGGCACGGGCGATTACCTGCTGAAGTTTCTTCTGGATATATTGATATCGGTTGGAACTGTGCAGAATCTGATTTTGAAGGATTGGAGCCAGCTGCTCTGTTGCCTTAGCGGCATAGCGAGTCGTTTCCTCTTTATTCAGCTGAGCAAAATCCCGGCCTTCACCCTGAACCCATTCTGTGATCTGCTTAAGCGCCTCATGGAAAAGCTGGCCGATATCCGGTGCATCCAGTTTATACGTACGGCGCTCCTCCAAGTTCAAGCTGTGCCTGGCAAAATATTGATAGGAACAGCTGTGATAGGTTTCGAGTCTTGATACACTTGTTTTCACTTGCTTATCAAACAGCTGCCCCGTCGTCTCTTCTCCGAGGTCCACAGGCTGATTGTTGTAAAACAGGCTCTCAAGCACGCGACGAGTCAGTCCATTAGGATCTTCCCGTTCGATATACCAATTCAGCACACTCCACCACACAGGCTGCATGGCATATCCTTTTAAATACCTGGCCAGCTGTGATGTAAGCGCTGATCTCGTTTTAACCGGAGTCGTAATAAAACGCTCCGCTTCATGAAGATCATCTGGATCCTGCAGCAGAATATGGTCTTTACAGGAAGGAAACAGCTCTTCCAGTCTTTGAATAATCGTTGCTGGGACTTTTGATTTGCCTTCTTCATTGCTTAAAGGATAGCTGACCCACAAGCGGTCTTTAGGCATGGTCAAGGCTAAATACACATAAAAGCGGTCATCGAGCAATTGCCTATTACTCCCGTCTGCAAGCTGCAGTCCATGTTCAGCCAAAAGGGAACGCTCCTGTTCGGAGATCATTCCGTCACTTGGCGGTTTCATTGGCCACAGACCATCGGTCACCCCTAACAAAAACGAAGCCTTAATCCCAGTGATTCTTGATCGGTCCACACTTCCGACAATTACATGATCCATGCTCGGAGGCACATGGGCGAAATTAAGAGATTCGAGTCCACTGTCCATCGTATTCCGGAACACCTGCAGAGACATTTTTTCTTCTCCTGCCATTTCCACCATTTCGTCAAGAAGCTGAAGGAAAGCATCATAGACCTGCTCCTGTTCTCGGCCACGCTCGATTTCCCCGCTCTGATCATAGCGGTTCCGCCACTCTTCCAGCTGCCTGGGCACTTCAAGATGTTCCAGCCACTCGTAAATGACAATGGCTTTTTCCTCAATCGTATCTACCGTACGTAATCGTTCGTCGAATGCTTCCAGTGCATGGCGCACCTGATTCCGATACGCGTTAATCCGCTGCTGCTTTTGTTTTTCTTCATCGGTCTGAGAAGCTTGCTCAAACCCTCTGAATCGCTGATAAATCCAGTCCTGGTTTGAGAACCACTGGGTTCTCGAGCGGATACCGTACTCGAGCACATAGTTTTCCAGCTCATCGATCGCATTTTCATTAAGCGGATACGTCTGATCTTTAGCTGGTATAAATCCTGTTTTTAACAGGCGGAAAAGCGCATCGTACCGAAAGTTCCCTTCTACGACATCGAGACCTGAGCGGATAAGCTCAATCATAGGATGATTCAGCATCGTCCTTTTTTCATCAATAAACACCGGAATTCCGTAGTCATTGAACAGGGTTTCGATTAAGCTGTGATAAACCTCAGGTTCCCGCATTAGAATGGCCATATCCTTATATCGATAGCCCTCTTCACGTACCAGCCGTAAAATTTCCTGGGCTGCTCCTTCCACTTCCGCACGGGGATGAACAGCCTCAGCAATATGAATCGGGGCCTGACCTTCAAAAGCAGGAGCCGGGCGCTGATCAAAGTATTTCTCCAGATGCTGAAAGGCAGGCTGGTCCTGCATGCGTCCTTTCGTATGATCCAGAATCTCTACATCATCCACCTGAGAGCCAGCTATTCTTGTAATTTCTTTTAAATTCAAATATGTTTCTTTCGTTTCATGAAAAAGGTCAAGTTCCGGGTTCACATCTCCCTCAGGCCGTTCAGTCGTTAAGGTGACGTGAACCTTGTCCACTTTTTTCAATAATTCTTCAAGTACGCCGCATTCCTGCGGAGTGAAACTGTGGAAGCCATCGATATAAACCTCGGCGCCTTCCAAAAAGCCTGCACCAGGAATTTTACTAGCGAGCAGCTGCAATTGATCTTCGCTGTCTATGTACTGCTCTCGTAAAGCGTCCACCAGGCGGTCATAAATATAATTTAAATCGTCAAGCTTATCTCTGAGTCCTTCTTCATGGCTTGTCGTATGCTGAAAGCGATCCAGCCCATCCATTTGAGCCTGAAGGTCCTCCGGAGTAATCCGGTACCGCTTGAATTCTGTAATCATGCCTTCCAGCTGTTCAATAAAGCCCTGCTTTTCGATAGCCTTCTGAAACACTCTCCAGTCCGACGTGCGTTCTTCCACGATTTTACGAAGCATCATCTGGACACCGGTAGACGTCAAAAACTTTTTCGTGCCGCCTCCCGTTTCCTGAAGCACCCTCCAGGCAAGCCTCGAAAAGCTGAAGACTTGCGCCCGGATTGAGCCTTCAATTCCCTCACGCTTCAGCAGCGCGTATTCCTGCTGAAACGTCATTTGTTCTGGAACTATATAAATAATAGGAGGCCCTTTAGGGTCTTCTTTTAATTTGCCTTCAATTTCTTCTAAACACCTTGTGCTCTTCCCTGCTCCTGAGCGGCCGAGCAAAAAACGCATCCCCATAAAACACACTCCTTCCTTCCATTTCCTTTTCTTCTAGTTTATCATTTTTTTCGTATTCTGCAGTCGAATGTGCTTTCTTTTCCCGTTGCTTTCGGACTCGTTTTCTATGAAAGTTTACCAGGCAGATTCACATAAAAAAAACCGCCCGGCGGACGGCGGAATTCTTCTCTAAAATTGTAGGGCTAACTGGGAAAATGGCCAGTAGCGGACATCCACTTTCCCGACTACAGTTTCGATCGGTACAAAACCAAAATAGCGGCTGTCGAGACTGTCCCTTCGATTATCTCCCAAAACAAACAAGTGGCCTTCTGGAACCTCCATCTGACCGGTCACCTCTTCTAACGTGAATTCGTTCGTAAAATCTTTTCCGTCATGCGGTCTCAACGCTTCCAGATACGTCTCCTCTACAAGCTTTCCATTTACGTAAAGCTTGTCATCCCGCACAGCTATTTTATCTCCACCCACACCGATGACCCGCTTCACATAGTCTTCCTTTTCGTTCGCATGGAATACGATTACGTCCTGTCTTCCAATATCCTGCAAATCATAGACGACTTTATTGACCATCAATAAGTTTCCGTCATACAAAGTGGGCTCCATGGATTCTCCATCCACGATATAGCTTGCAAAAAAGAAAGAGCGAAAAACGAAAGCAAGCAGTAAAGCTAGCAATACGGTCCGGATAAGATTACGATATTTTTTCATAGTTTAATCCTCCAGGTCTTCTTTCTATCCATATTTTACCCTTCCCGGATTAAACTTAATCACTTGCATGGCCCCTCCTCTCTGCCCTTTTCTGAATCCGCTTTTCTATGTATTTACCTGCTATCCAGAATAATAGAATACAGATCCCCACAATCACCGATTTCATCGGATTTTGAGCAAACGAGGCAATACTTGAGCCTACATATGCAATCGTAAAAATCATAACCGACTTTCCTAAAAGTACAGCCAGCATAAACTGCTGACGGCTCACGTTTGATAGCCCTGCTACAACGTTAATGATGGATGAAGGAGAAAATGGGAAGCACATTAAAAGAAACAATGGACCGAATCCATGTTCTTCTACCCAGGTCATGACTTTCTTAACTTGTTCATGACGTGTGATAAAGCGAAAGAACCGCTTCCTCCCAAGTCTTCGAATAATAAGAAAAACGCAGATGGCTCCCACTACGGAACCGATCCATGAATATAAAAACCCTTTAAACAAACCATACACGACCGAGTTTGCCAGCACAAAAGCCACTAAGGGCAGGATTGGCAGAAAAGCTTCCAGCAAAGGAAGAAGGATTCCCGGCAGTGGTCCGAAACTTTCTAATTGTTCGAGTTGTTGGATCACATAATCAAAAAGCTGATCATTTTCAGCCATTCTTCTGTAACGCTCAAGTGAGAAAGTAAATAAGTACATGAGACGGTGCTGCTCCTTATTCACACCGAGAGAACCAGTGCTTCTTTTCTCCATTTTATACGAAACCATCACTTATGCCTACCAGTAATCTGTGTATCGTAGTTTCTCCGTCTGCTTCCAGTTATAACCTTTTCCGAAAATCACTTGCATAATACGTTCTTTCACGTGATATAATAAACACAGAACAAACGTTCCCTTTTGGAGGAGAATAGTATGCGTTATTTAAAACAAAAGCAGCTTGATCTAGCTTCACGCTATTTATTTCTATCCATGGCGATTGCAGTTATCAAGCAGGATCGGAAGCATTTTGAATTAGGGAAATTCAAGATAAAAGAACCTTATTTAGAACTGCTGGGAAAGATGGAATTGGAAGCACGGGAAGAACGGCGAAAGCTTCGCCAGCAAATGGATCATCAAAAGCTGCAAGTAGTCGAAACCGGCAGAAATGATTCATTCACTTCGTTCTTATTCTTAGCTCACGGCTATGAAGAGAAACGAAACTATTTTAACCCGGCCATCCGCAAGAAGGTAGAAGTGATTCTAACAGAACTTATGAAGAGGTCCCAAACCTCAAATCGTGAGAAGCATCCAGCGGGGGTTGAGAAGCGTGCAGACGATCCTCAAGAATGAACCTGAAATGAGCGGTACGATGAAGCTGATTGGCAAACATGCCCACCGATACGGGGAGATTGAGGCTTGTCCCATTGGAAAATTGAATCGTTGTTGTATGATCGCTTTCACCCTTGTGGGTATGGATGTATTTTAAAGCGATCCAGGAGCACTCTTTACGCTTAGGAGAAATAATTGGGAAGAAATATATACCCATCGCTTCAGATATCACAATCGGCGGTTTGTGGGTATAGCTGGTCACTTGCTTTGTACCTAGAATACGGCCTTCCAGACTGCTGGCAAAATAACGGCAGGAATCATCGACCACCTGGCTTGGACATTTTAATACTTCAAAGCTTCCATGCTGCTCAACCACATGTGTAATCACTTGCCCTTGCTGATCATACTTAGCAATCAAGGCCATCGTTTGAGGGTTCACCTCATATTCTTTTTTTTGAAGATACTCCATCCTAGTAAACACCCTTTCTATTAAGCCGGCGGTAGTTCTTCCGAGACCCCGCCGCTTATCTTCTTAAATTTACCATAATACTGAATATAAAGTCTAAACATTCTTAATAAATGTGGAATTATACCAATTCTGATATACTACTATTAGGCCTTCTCTTTTTGTCCGGCTTGTTTTTCTCTGTCTTCTTTTTCCTCACTTTGCCCGAAGTCCGGGTTCAGCAATGTAAAAAAATCGAGTTCTGGCTGAAGATTTGTTTTATCTTTCAATTGACGTACCCCCATGTCATTTTCAATCATTTTAAAGGAGGAATATACGTGTGGAACCGTAAAAAAAAGCAAAAACCTAAGCAAAATGATCAACCTCTGGAAATTAGTGATCTCTCCATTGACGATGTCAGAAAAGCGGTTCATGCTTTCGCTGATGACAAACCAAATGAAGTTCCTCTTAGTGTCGTGATTAATCAGGATTTGACCCTTGATTACGAACTGCTCGCTCCCTATTTACACGCTATTCCCAGAAAAAACTTTTATATGTCACGAGAAACATATGAACTGTTTGAAGAAGAAGATTTACAGCTTGCTAAAGACATCGATGCCGTCCAGCAGGCCGTGGATGAATACATGAAACAAGCTCAGGAAGCTCCCGTGATCGATAATGATCCTTATAAGAAGATAAATTATTATAAGCTCGAAAAGCTCGACCTGTTACCTGAAAGACCAAAACGGGACTTTTATATGACAAACGAGGAATTTATGATTACGTACAAGAAACCACAGTAATCAATCTAGAGAAAGCCGCCTGAAAGCTTTTTTGAAATAAAGACTTGAACTACCCCCACTTACTCGCTGACGCTCCTTGAAGTTGGGGGATTCCTAAGAGCACGAACCTAACGGTTCGTTCAAATGATTAGGCTAGCCCCGTCGCACCGACGGTTGAAAGGAGTCGTTGAA
>NZ_JBQQCN010000023.1:0-73429 GCF_052246795.1 Halobacillus sp. K22
TTTAGGATATCACGGTAGGGAGAATATTCAAAGGCATTCGCCTTACGGCGACGGCATTCATCTCCCCCTTACCACCGGTCTTCGACACGGCGCTTGAAGAGGGAGTCTTCTGCCGATGAATGATAAAAAAACGCGCGAAGTAACTCGCGCGTTTTTTATGTTACTTCTTTTTTTTACTGCCTTTTTTCGGAACACCTTTGTTTCTATAAAAAGGCTTGTTTCCTTTTTGCTTATTCTTTTTCTTTTCTTTTTTCTTATCCGGCCCTTTAGAATTAATCTGCTTAGGTTGAGCGGGACGTTTACGTTCTTTTCTCGGCTTCATTCCATCAATTTCAAAATCCACGACACGCTCATCAAGGTTTACATTCGTTACTCGGATGGTTACTTCATCCCCGATTCTAAATACATTGCCAGTACGTTCGCCAATCATAGCAAATTGTTTCTCATGGAAATGATAATAGTCATCGGTTAATGAACTCACATGAACAAGACCCTCAACTGTATTCGGCAGTTCTACAAACATACCAAAACTGGTTACGGAGCTGATTACACCTTCAAACTCTTCCCCAACTTTATCCTGCATGAATTCTGCTTTCTTCAAATCGTCCGTTTCACGTTCAGCATCAACTGCTGCTCGTTCCATCTCAGAAGAATGTCTAGCTATTTCAGGCATTTGGTCCTTCCAGTGTTTCCGGGTTTTATAATCCAGTTTATCTTCCACCAGATACGTGCGTATGAGACGGTGGACAATTAAATCGGGATAACGGCGTATCGGCGAAGTGAAATGTGTATAGTAATCTGTAGCTAAGCCAAAATGGCCCAGGCTTTGAGGATCATATTTAGCCTGCTGCATCGAACGCAGCATTAGTTTTGAAATAATCATGTCCTCCTGTGTGCCTTTCACTTCTTCTAAGACTTTTTGAAGAGCCTGTGGGTGGACATTATCTGCTGTGCCTTTTACTGCATACCCAAGATTAGCTACAAACTCAAAGAAGTTCTGAAGCTTGCTTTCATCCGGATCCTGGTGAATCCTATGAATGAATGGAACATCCATCCAGTGGAAGTGCTCTGCAATGGTTTCGTTGGCGGCAAGCATGAATTCTTCTATTAAACGCTCCGCGACTGACCGTTCCCTAAGTTTAACATCAACGGCTTTACCTTCTTCGTCTACAATGACTCCGGCTTCTTTAAAGTCAAAGTCAATAGCTCCACGGTCCATACGTTTGCCGCGAAGAGTTTTAGCCAGGGCTGCCATATCACGGAACATAGGTACTAAATTTTCATATTTTTTAATTAATTCTTCATCTTCGTCTTCAAGAATTTTATTCACGTCTCTATAGGTCATTCGTTCATTGGTTTTAATTACACTTTGAAAGATTTCGTGTGCTACTACATCGCCACTTTTATTAATTTCCATTTCGCAGGATAGGGTCAGGCGATCAACTTGCGGGTTTAATGAACAAATTCCGTTAGACAGGCGGTGCGGAATCATAGGGATTACACGGTCTACTAAGTAAACACTTGTAGCACGCTCTCTAGCTTCTTTATCAATTGGAGAACCTTCTCCCACATAATACGTGACATCCGCAATATGAACACCAAGTTTAAAGTTCCCATTATCAAGCTTCTTAACTGTCACAGCATCGTCCAAGTCTTTAGCGTCCGCACCATCGATCGTAACAATTGTTTCATCCCGAAGGTCACGTCGATTCTTAATTTCCTCTTCACTTATCTGATCTGGTGTTTCTCCAGCCTGCTTAAGAACTTCATCTGGAAAATCTACTTTAATACCATGCTTATGGATTATGGAGATAATATCAATTCCTGGATCATTTTTATGTCCCAGTATTTCTACGATTTCCCCTTCGGCACTCATGCGCTCTTCCGGGAATTTCGTTATATTCACAATAACTTTATGACCATCGGCTGCCCCATTGGTCTGCCCTTTAGGAATAAATATGTCATTAGGAATTCGTTTATCATCGGCTATAACAAAACCGAAATTACGGCTTGATTCATACGTACCTACTACCCGGGTCGTTGCCCGTTCTAATATTCGTATCACAGTACCTTCTGGACGATTTCCTTGTTCATCTCTTTTTTCAATTCGAACCATTACTTTGTCATTATTCATAGCCGAATGAAGATCAGAATGGTGAAGATAGACATCATCTTTGTCTTCTTCATCTGGGATGAGAAAAGCAAACCCCTTCGCATGCATCTGGATGCGGCCACGAATAAGGTTCATTTTTTCAGGTAGTCCGAACCTGTTCTTTCTGGTTCTTACGAGTTCCCCTTCTTCTTCCAATTCATTCAATGCTTTCATAAGATCTTTGAATTCATTGCCGTCCTCTAACTCCATTGTATCTTCTAATTCTTGTACAGATAATGGCTTAGACGCTGTTTCTTTAAAAAATGCTAATATTTGTTGTTTTAAATCTGTGCTCAATTGTCTAACCTCCTCTAAAAGTAAAGGACAAGACTCTGGTGATTAGGACCAGTCCAATGATTCAAGAAATTCGAGGATATCCTCATGCAGCTGTTCCTTTTCTTTCCCCATTGTAATGACATGACCAGAGTTTTTGTACCATTTGATGTCTTTATGGTTGGATTCCACGTGTTCATAAATATAGTTTGCGCTATCTTTGTTAATCATTTCATCTTTTTCTGCTTGTACTACAAACGTTGGTGTGTAAATCTGATCTACTTCATCATGAACTTCGTTGATAAACCCGCCTAATTGCTTAAACATTTCTTCTGAATCGTTTAATAATTCGTCTACTTCTTCATTAATTGTTTGCTGGTCTTTACCCTCAAGCTGCTTGTACTGTCGGGCTTTTGCTTCAAACCCCTGGGTTAACTGCTTTTCGTTATCAAAAAACATAGGCGAGCACATGGTAACTAACCCTTTTATCGGCTCCGAATAAGCAAGCTTCAACCCCAGCACTCCTCCAAGAGACAGACCAGCCACGGCTATTTTTTGATAACCAAGATCTCGCAGATGGTCTAAGGAAGCTTTTACATCCGCCCACCAATCTTCTGGTCTTGCATCAATTAATGCTTCCAATTCTTTACCATGACCTCGGTATATCGGACCGTGACTCGTGTATCCGTGCTTTTGTAAAAATCTTCCGAGCATACGGACATCAGCGGAATGTCCGGTAAAACCATGTAGTAATAATACCGCGCGCTCTCCTTCTTCAAACGTAAAAGGTTGTGGCTGTTTAATTTTCATGTCATTCTCTCCTTACTTCATCTATTTCCTTATTTCCAATTTTCATTCTTATAATACTGTTTTCAGCTTACCAAAATTAGCTCTCAGGTTCTTTTTTTGAGCTTATATGACAAATTATACTCTTCATGTATCTATTTATCGATCATAATAAAAAACCGCGCTAAGAGATCAGCGCGGTTCTACTTTCACATTCTTTAACCCAAAATATAGGCTGACAAGAAAGCCAGGACAAAAAATAAGACACCTGTTACGATTGTAGCTTTATGCAATACAGCATCAATTCCCCTAGCCTTTTGCTTACCGAACAACTGCTCCGCTCCACCAGATATAGCTCCTGATAGTCCGGCACTTTTCCCTGATTGCAATAGTACTAGAACAATTAAAGCTATTGTATCAATAGTCAATAAAGTTATCGCGAGTGTTTCCATGTTGTGCCAACACCTCCTATGAACGTACAAATCACTAGATTAAATGTAGCATAAAACCATTATAGCATCAAGAAAATTTAAACTCTCGACCGGCCTCTTCCTAGAGGTGATCGTCCATGCCTTTGCAGGATAGATCAATTAAAGCGTGGAAGGATAAGTGGAAAGGTTATTAAAGAAATTGATTGTTTTTGATAATTTTTGATCGTTTTTGCTTGATTTATGTAAGGGTTTTCTTTATTATAGGTATTGAGATAGAGAAAGGAGAGGTGCCTATGCTGACTCCAGAACGACATCAGATCATTTTGGAAACCGTCAAAAAATATCATACGGCGAAAATTAAAGATCTGGTGCAATCAACAGGAGCATCGGAATCCACAATTCGACGTGACTTAGACCAATTAGAGCAGGAAGGTCTACTTCGCAGGGTCCATGGCGGGGCATCTCTAAGAGCTTCAGCGAGCGACGAGCCAAGCATGGGGGAAAAAATCACAAAGTACCATAAAGAAAAAAACGCTATTGCCAGCTATGCTGCTTCACTCGTCAGAGACGGTGATTGCATTTTTCTCGATGCAGGCTCCACCACCTACGAAATGATCTCTTATTTATATGGTAAGGACATCACAGTAGTCACGAATGGGCTCGATCAACTCGATAAACTCACTGAGTATCAAATCAAAACTTATGTAGTTGGTGGATATGTAAAGCATCGGACAAGAGCCGTTATTGGCACAGTGGCCATGCAGAACCTTCAACAATACCGATTTGACCAGTGCTTTATGGGGACTAACGGTATTTCCTTAAGGGAAGGTTTTTCTACACCAGACCCTGAAGAAGCTGCCATTAAAAGCACAGCCTTATCTTTATCTCAGGAACGCTATGTTTTAGCTGACCATTCCAAGTTTGAAGAAATATCCTTCGGAAAATTTGCCAATCTCGATGAGGCTTACATTCTCACAAATTATGAAGGACTGTACTTAAACAATTACAAAGAAAAAACTAATATAAAGGTTGTGACCGCATGATTTATACGTGCACACTGAATCCGTCCATTGATTATGTAATGAATGTGGACGAATTCAAGCCGGGAGATCTGAACCGTGCAAGCCAGACGTTTTACTATCCTGGTGGGAAAGGCATTAACGTTTCCCGGGTAATGACAAGATTAGGAGTTAAAACGATTGCACTTGGTTTTACAGGCGGATTTACAGGTGAATTTGTTAAAGACTTTTTGAATAAAGAGGGAATTAATCATCAATTTATCGATACCGAGCAAAATACAAGAGTGAATGTAAAGTTAAAAAGTAAGCAAGAATCGGAGATCAATGGTCCAGGCCCCATACTTTCCTCTAAACATCAGGAAGAGCTTATGGAGCAAGTTCGAACATTGACTAGTGAGGACACCCTGATACTTGCAGGGAGCGTGCCATCTTCTTTACCAGAAGATTTTTATATAACCATTGCAGATATGTGCAGTAAGAATGGCACGAAATTAGCTGTCGATACTTCAGGAAAAGCGTTAAAGCAGCTGGTGGGCCGGCCTATCTATTTGCTTAAACCGAACCACCATGAATTGGGTGAATTATTTAACGTAAACATTGATTCTATGGAAGAGGCTGCGCATTATGGGAAAAAGCTTGCAGACCAAGGTGTTCAACACGTAATTGTCTCCATGGGTGGTGATGGCGCTGTATATATAGGCCCTGACCATCAGCTCTACTCCAACGTTCCTAAAGGCCAAATGAAAAATTCAGTCGGCGCGGGTGACTCTGTAGTTTCCGGATTTCTTGCATCCATGGCACAAGGAAAATCGACAGAAGAGGCTTTTCGTATCGGTGTGGCTTCAGGGAGTGCTACCGCCTTTCAAGATGACTTATGTACCGCCGAAGATGTAGAGGAGCTTTTGGATGAAGTTAAGATTTCTTCATTAATTATAGGAGGGAAACCTAATGAAAATCACAGAATTATTGACTAAAGAAACAATTCTGTTAAACATGACTGCTTCTTCTAAACCGGAAGCGATCGATGAACTCATTGGAAAACTGGATAAAGCCGGTAAATTAAATGATCGTGATGAGTTTAAACAAGCGATTCAGGCTCGTGAAGATCAAAGCACTACGGGTATTGGAGAAGGAATCGCCATCCCTCATGCAAAGACTGGCTCTGTAAAAGACCCAGCTATCGCATTTGGTCGATCTCAAGAAGGGTTGGATTATGAATCGCTGGATGGCCAGCCGACCAATTTATTTTTCATGATTGCTGCTTCTGAAGGTGCCAATAATGCTCACCTGGAAACATTATCACGTCTATCTTCATTTTTAATGGATACTAATTTTCGATCTAAGTTGGAGCAGGCGAAAACTGAAGACGAAGTGATAGAAGCCATTAACGCAAAAGAAGCTGAAGAAGATGGCGACGAGGAAGCTGAAGAAAGTACTTCCGCTGGAAAAATCTTAGCGGTTACCGCATGTCCGACAGGGATTGCACACACCTATATGGCAGCTGACAAATTGAAAGCAACAGCAAAGGAAATGGGCGTAAATATTAAAGTGCAGACTAATGGTTCCGGTGGCGTTAAAAACCGTCTGACCAAAGAAGATATTGCTGAAGCTGATGCAATTATCGTAGCTGCTGATACAAAAGTTGAAATGGAACACTTCCAAGGCAAACCTGTTATTGAAGTACCAGTAGCTAAAGCCATTCACGAACCAAAAGAATTAATTAACAAAGCGGTCAACAAGGACGCTCCTGTCTATCAGGGCGGTGGGAAAAACCAATCCGAGGAAACAGCGGAGAAAGGACAGCGTTCTGGTATTTATAAACACTTAATGAACGGTGTTTCCAACATGCTTCCGTTTGTTGTCGGAGGTGGGATTTTAATAGCCATTTCCTTCTTCTGGGGAATTGAATCCGAAAACGAATTTGCTCAAATGCTTAACACTATTGGCGGTGGAAATGCTTTCTTCCTGCTTGTACCGGTACTGGCTGGTTTCATTGCTTCTAGTATTGCAGACCGTCCAGGTTTTGCTCCTGGTATGGTCGGTGGTTTGATTGCGATAACGCAGACATCTGCTGAAGGTGCTGGAAATGGTTCTGGTTTCTTAGGTGGTTTAATTGCCGGTTTCTTAGCAGGTTATTTAACTTTACTCATTAAGAAGCTGCTTGAAGGACTACCAGCTGTTTTAGATGGTTTGAAAACCGTACTCTTTTATCCGGTACTAGCTATTTTTGCAACAGGGATGATCATGTTGCTGATCAACCCAGCTCTAACAGGTGTTTATACTTGGTTGTTTGATCTTCTTGATAGTATGAGCGGAACCAACTTAGCTCTGCTCGGTATTATTGTAGGAGGCATGATGGCTGTCGATATGGGCGGTCCAGTCAACAAAGCAGCTTATACATTCGGGATCGCTGCCCTTGAAGCCAATAATTTCACTTTCATTGCTGCAGCTATGGCCGGTGGAATGGTTCCGCCGCTAGCAATGGGACTTGCTACTACTTTCTTTAAAAATAAATTTACAAAACAAGAACGCGAAACCGGAAAAGCAGCTTATCCGCTGGGAGCTTTCTTTATCACAGAAGGAGCTATTCCATTCGCAGCGGCAGACCCTGCCCGTGTTATTCCTTCCATGGTTGCCGGAAGTGCTTTAGCTGGTATGCTGACTATGTTGTTTGGTATTGGGCTTCGCGCTCCTCATGGCGGCGTAATTGTAGCTCCTCTTGTAGAAGGCGGGATTACCCAAATCCTTCTTTATCTGGTAGCTATTGTAGCAGGCTCAATTTTGGGTGCAATCATTGTAGGATTCTTGAAAAAAGACCTACAAAAGGCTTAAAATGATAGAGTTAGGGTACTGAAAAGATAATACATTTTTAAGGAGGAATTAAAATGGTAGAGAAAACATTTAAAATTACATCCTCAGACGGTGTACACGCACGACCTGCCACAGTACTTGTCCAAAATGCAGGCAAGTATGAATCAGAAATTAATCTTCATTACAAAGAAAAGGCTGTTAACTTAAAATCCATTATGGGGATTATGAGTCTTGGTATTCCAGCAGGCGCTGAAGTCAAAATCACTGCAGAAGGCAGTGATGAACAAGAAGCTGTAGATCACATGGCATCTACAATGAAGAATGAAGGGCTGGGGGAATAACCCATGACAAACCTCCAAGGAATTGCAGCTTCCAGTGGTATCGCTATTGCAAAAGTGTACCGTCTGGAAGCTCCAGACCTTTCTTACAGTAAAAAAGATATAGACCAACCAGATCAAGAGATCAAACGCCTGCATGATGCTCTCGATGTTTCAAAGTCAGAACTTGAGAAAATCAAAGAACATACTAAAAATAGCCTCGGCGATGAACATGCTGAGATCTTCTCTGCTCATTTGCTTGTACTTTCTGACCCAGAGTTGATAAAACCGATCGAAGATAAAATAAAAGCAGAGAATGTGAACGCCGAAGCTGGTTTAGACGAAACAGCCAATATGTTCATCGACATGTTTAAGAACATGGACAATGAATATATGCGGGAACGCGCCGCAGACATCCACGATGTAACAAAGCGCGTAATGGCGCACCTTTTAAATGTCACGTTTCCTGATCCTGCCTTGATTAACGAAGAAGTTGTTATTGTAGCTGATGACCTTACACCTTCTGATACGGCACAATTAAATAAGCAGTACGTCAAAGGATTCACTACAGATATCGGTGGACGTACGTCTCATTCCGCGATCATGGCTCGTTCTCTGGAAATTCCTGCGGTAGTCGGTACTAAAGATGTAACTTCTAAAGCTCCGAAGGATTCGCTGATTATCGTTGATGGAATCAATGGCGATGTAATTATCGAACCTACCGAAGATCAAGTAAATGAGTATAAGCAGAAACAAGAAGATTTTGAACAGAAAAAGAAAGAATGGGCTAAACTCAAAGACGAGCCTACCATGACCTCTGAAGGTGACCACGTAGAGCTTGCGGCTAATATTGGTACACCTCAGGATGTTGAGGGAGTGCTTAATAATGGCGGCGAAGGTGTAGGTCTTTACCGTACCGAATTTCTTTACATGGGTAAAAACCAGCTTCCAACAGAAGAAGAGCAATATGACTCCTACTCTACCGTATTGAAACAAATGGGCGATAAACCGGTAGTTGTAAGAACACTGGACATCGGTGGAGATAAGGAACTTGATTATCTGGATCTTCCTGATGAAATGAACCCTTTCCTTGGCTATCGCGCGATTCGTTTATGCTTGGAACGTGATGACATCTTCCGCGTACAACTGCGTGCTCTTTTACGTGCCAGTGTCCACGGAAATTTAAAAATCATGTTCCCAATGATTGCTACGCTTGAAGAATTCCGTCAGGCAAAAGCTATCCTAGACGAAGAAAAAGAAAAATTAGTTAACGAAGGCAAAGAGGTATCGGAAACCATTGAAGTTGGTATGATGGTCGAAATTCCAGCCACTGCCGTAATTGCTCGTCAATTTGCAAAAGAAGTGGATTTCTTCAGTATTGGTACAAATGATCTTATTCAATACACTATGGCTGCTGATCGAATGAATGAACGAGTATCGTACTTGTACCAGCCTTACAACCCAGCAATTCTCAATTTGATTAATAACGTAATTGAAGCTGCTCATGCTGAAGGAAAATGGGCTGGTATGTGCGGAGAAATGGCTGGAGATGAAATTGCAATTCCAATTCTTTTAAGTCTTGGACTTGATGAATTCAGCATGAGTGCTACTTCCATTCTTCCAGCTCGTACGCAAATCAGAACCCTGTCTAAAGAAGATTGGATTTCTTATAAAGACGAATTACTTTCTAAAGGCACATCTGATGAAGTGGTGAATTTTGTTAAAGAAAAAACAGATTCAAGGTAGTAATTACATGTGAAATGTGGCAAACTAAACGTGTGAAACGGAGAAACGCCCTTTTTATGTTATTTAGAAAGAAGTGTTGGCGATGACGTTTACGATTATTATGATCGTTTGTGTAGCTATTGTTCTTGGGATTGCGGCCATGTTTGGCACGGCAGTCTCCAAGGGATATGATTACGAACACACCATAGATCCTCTTCCTGAGGAGCCACATCATAATCATCATAAAGATGAAGAAGATAAAAAAGCTGACGCCAATCAATAAGCGTCAGCTTTTTTTGTAACCTCCGTATTAGCTCTATACCCAAATTACAGTAAAGCTCCCTTTTGTGTAAGACTCAGTTTCGAGATAATCGAGCCCGTTACGTTAAATGGAGAAGGGCTGGTGGGGAAATAACTCGCTTTCCTATGGGGGAACGGTGAGCTTCCTCGCTCGTTTCACTCCCTGCGGGATCTCACCTAGTTCCTTCTCCCATGGGAGTCTCGCCATTTCCCCACCAACCCAGCCATTTCTTGTGAACGGACCCTGCTATAGGAGATAGAAGCCATGCCACATCTGCTTCCAATGCTTATATAACAGGGTTTCTACAGCTAAACACACGTAAAGACCAGTGGGAATCATAGATGATCCTTGTTCATTGAAAGGCGTTTATGCAGAGAATTTTGAGCTCTCAATGATCGCAAAGGGGCGGAAGGGAACGGCGAAGACTCCTGCGGGATGAACATGATTGGTGAGATCCCGGAAGGCGAAGCCTGAGGAAGCTCACCACATGCCCGCGGAAAGCGAGTTGTTCCCTGGAGCCCCTTTCTCCATAAAATATCTCGAAACTGAGTCTTAAAGTAAACGGCCCCTTTAACGTAATAAGCTCTTATAAGAAATCAACTATTTGTGAATTTGTAATTAAATAACGTATATTTGTCTTCCATAGAAGTCCTGGGTTTAGCTTTTGGTACTTTCTCTGGATATCCCATTTGAATGACTCCTATCAATTTATGTAAGCCTGGATTAAGGCCGACACCTTTTATAAATTCTGCATCATGTAAGTAGGGACTAGTGGTCCATAATCCTCCGATCCCTTTTTCCCATGCCAGCAACTGAACATTTTGGATAAAAGCACACACTGCCGCATAATCTTCTTCATATTTGTGTTCATTTGCATCCTTTTCCATGAAAATTAAAGCATGATGAGGTATATTCGTGAGAAAGTTGTGAATACCCTGCTTCATACGTTGTGATTTTTCCTCACCGTACCCATCAAAGAACCCCTTTCTCGTGTAGCTTTGCAGAACTAGATCAGCATATGCTTCTTTACCTTCTTCCTGAAACATATAAATATTCCACGGCTCTTTCATACGATGAGTCGGCGCCCATGAAGCGGATGTAAATATTTCTCTTAATAAAACTTCGGGTATTTCCTTTGGTTTAAAATCGTGAATGGAACGGCGATTCCTAATTACTTCTTCCAAATCCACACCATCACCCTCTTCTTTAGGTTAAACGTTATTGTTGGTTTTCAAAAGCAGGTTATTGAACTTTAGGAACCTATACTATAAGACGCGTTTTTCAAGGTATTGTGTGGAGGATGAGGCTCCTGAAAATCGACTCGCTTCTGATGGTATCCTTCGGGGTCGTTCAACGTATTCACAGGACGCGGAGAGCCTCTTCTTTCTGTAGATGAGCCTCCTTGAGCATCTCTACTTGGTCTCATCATTCCCATCCATACAAGGCACACAAGGTTTTTAGAAGCTACTCAATATCCACGCCTGTTCAAAAACAATAACTTTATATCATGTAAGAAGGGGTTTGTTTCTTACAACCTTGATTGATGGTGACTTGGAAAGCAAAGCCTGAGGAAGCTTACCCAATGCCATGGAAATCCAAGCACCCATTTTCACACGATATATACGAAATCATTCTTATGGAATAAGGCGCTTATCTCGAAAATTAACACGGAAAATTGAACAAAGCCTTTACTTAAGGAACCCACTGCGTGATTTGATATACCATCAAATATGCCCACTCTCTTAAAAAGAACGGTATTTTCGTTTTCAAGGTTTCATAGGCCGAATACTGTGTCGGGACACCTGTTACATCCATCCCTTGATTTTCAGCCTCTCCTGCGGCTCTTTTAAGATGAAATTGATCACTTACTAGTAGATAAGATTCAATTCCTTTACGAGCAGCTACTTTCTTTGCATTGATTAAATTTTCTTCCGTTACAAGAGAATGTTTTTCAATTAAAATCGCTTCACTTGGTATTCCATTTCTGACTGCATATTCTTTACCTACTTCCGCTTCTGAAGAGGCAGCCTCCTGACTCCCGCCGCCGGTAAATATAAGATAGTCTACCTTGTCTTCCTTATATAGTTCAAGGGCTTGTTTTAACCGTCCTTTGAAGACAGGACTGGGCTCTCCATTCCACTGAGCCGCACCAAGTACTATGGCAGCATCTGCATCAGGTATATTCTCATCTTCTCCATAAGTCCATAAGCTGTAGCCTGTGTAAAGTGCGTAAACTACTATAAGAATTGAAATTATTTTTAAAAATCGGCGCATCGTTTAAGCTCTCCTACTCTTTCATGACTATCATCCACCCCATCATATCATAGAAAAAAGCCTCCCTGAATAAACAGAGAGGCTCGAGTTACAAATTATTTATTTAAGTTGTAGAATGCTTTTCCGCCTGCATATTCCGCAGTTCCAAAAAGCTGGTCTTCAATACGAAGTAGCTGGTTGTATTTCGCTACGCGGTCTGTACGGGAAGGCGCACCTGTCTTGATTTGTCCTGCGTTTGTAGCAACGGCAATATCAGCGATTGTGGCATCTTCCGTCTCTCCAGAGCGGTGTGAAATAACAGCAGTGTAACCTGCTCGTTTCGCCATTTCAATCGCTTGGAAAGTTTCTGTAAGTGTACCGATTTGGTTCACTTTAATAAGGATGGAATTTCCTACACCCTGCTCAATGGCACGTCCCAGTTTTTCTGTGTTTGTTACAAACAAGTCGTCACCAACCAATTGCACTCGGTCGCCAATTCGGTCTGTAAGAAGCTTGGTTCCTTCCCAGTCGTTTTCGTCCAGTCCGTCTTCGATAGACACAATTGGGTATTTGTTTACAAGCTCTTCGTACCAATCAACCATTTCTTCAGAAGTACGTACAACCCCTTCACCTTTAAGGTTATACTTTCCACCTTCATAAATTTCAGAAGAAGCTACGTCCATCGCAAGCTTCACTTCTGCATCAGGCTTGTATCCTGCTTCTTCAATCGCTTCAATAATAGTGGAAAGAGCTTCTTCATTGGATTTAAGACTTGGAGCAAAACCGCCTTCATCACCAACGCCTGTGTTATAGCCCTTGTTCTTAAGCACTTTCTTAAGAGAGTGGAAGATTTCAGCACCCATGCGCAAGGCTTCTTTAAACGTTGGAGCACCTACAGGCATGATCATAAATTCTTGGATATCTACGTTGTTATCCGCATGCTCTCCACCATTAAGAATGTTCATCATTGGAGTTGGAAGAGTATTAGCTGTAAAGCCTCCAAGATATTTGTATAGTGGAAGACCTACTACGTCTGCTGCTGCATGAGCTACAGCCATTGATACACCAAGAATAGCGTTAGCGCCTAGCTCTCCTTTATTTTCGGTACCATCAAGCTCAATCATCATTTGATCAATAATCACTTGTTGAGTAACGTCCATTCCAAGCAGGTTAGGAGCAATTTTTTCGTTCACATTCTCAACAGCTTTTTCTACACCTTTTCCAAGATAACGGTCTTTGTCACCGTCACGAAGTTCTACAGCTTCATATTCACCAGTAGAAGCTCCGCTTGGTACAAGCGCTGTACCGAAAGCGCCGGATTCTGTATAAATTTCAACTTCAACAGTTGGATTACCGCGAGAGTCTAATACTTCACGTGCGTAAACGTCTGTAATAAATGGCATTTAAATTCTCTCCCTTATTTTTTAATTAATGACTGACCTGTCATTTCTTCAGGCTGTTCAATGTTTAATAACTCTAGAAGGGTTGGAGAAAGATCTCCCAACACTCCCTCTGTGCGAAGCTCAGCACCTTCTTTGGTAATAATGACTGGTACTGGATTAGTAGTGTGTGCAGTCATGGCATCTCCATCCGAAGTTATAACTTCATCCGAATTTCCATGGTCTGCTGTAATAATGGCGTGTCCACCTTTTTCATGAATCTTGTCGACAATCTTCCCTAAACACTCATCCACAGCTTCTATAGCTTTAATGGTCGGCTCAAGCATGCCGGAGTGCCCAACCATATCCGGGTTTGCAAAGTTCAAAATAATCGCATTGTGCTTATCGGCATCTAACTCTCCTAAAAGAGCATCCGTAACTTCATAAGCACTCATTTCAGGCTGGAGATCATATGTCGCTACTTTTGGAGAATCAATGAGTATGCGTTCCTCACCGTCAAATTCATTTTCACGACCGCCGCTCATAAAGAAGGTTACGTGCGGGTATTTCTCCGTTTCAGCAATGCGCAGCTGTTTCTTGTTGTTGTTCGCTAGTACTTCCCCAACTGTATTTTTAAGATCCTTGGGTGGAAAAGCAATTTTACTGTTTACTGCATCGCTGTACTGAGTCATTCCCACAAAATACGTGTTCTTCGGAGCATTTTCGCCTCTATCGTAACCATCGAAGTCATCATTAGCAAAGGTTTTAGATAGTTGAATAGCACGGTCAGGACGGAAGTTAAAGAATATGATGGAATCTTCATCATTTACTGTACCTTGAGCCTCACCGTTTTCATCCGTTATTACCACTGGTTCGACAAATTCATCATAGACTTCTTTCTGATAAGAGTCTTCTACCGCCTGGAGAGGATCCTTATACTTATGACCTTCACCATAAGCAATCGCATCATAAGCCAGTTTTACTCGTTCCCAGCGGTTATCACGGTCCATGGCATAATAGCGCCCCGAAATAGTTGCCAGCTCACCGATGCCGATTTCTTCTATCTTGTCCAGCGTCTGTTGAATATAAGTCTTCGCTGATTGCTGCCCCACATCACGTCCATCAAGGAAAGCATGAATATAAACCTCTTCAAGTCCTTCACTCTTAGCTAATTTCAATGTGGCAAACATATGGTCTATATGGCTGTGAATCCCGCCATCCGATAATAGCCCGAAAATATGAAGGGCTTTATTTTTTGCTTTGGCATTCCTTATAGCGTTTAACAAGACTTCATTTTCATAAAACTCGCCCTCACGAATGGAGAGGTTAACACGAGTCAGACTTTGATAAACTACACGTCCAGCACCAATGTTCAGGTGACCGACTTCTGAGTTCCCCATCTGTCCCTCTGGAAGACCTACAGCTTCTCCACTAGCGATTAGCTGAGCATGAGGGAACTGGTTCCAGTAGCGATCAAAATTAGGTGTATTCGCTTGTTTAACTGCGTTGCCTTTTTCTTCATCCCGCAGGGCATACCCGTCGAGGATGATTAAAGCTGCTAAATCATGATTACTCATGTTTACCTGCCTCCACAAGTTTTAAGAAAGAGTCTGCCTCAAGGCTCGCTCCTCCAACTAACGCTCCGTCAATATCAGACTGGGAAAGCATTTCATTAACGTTAGCTGGCTTTACACTGCCGCCATATTGAATACGTACTGCATCAGCAGCATCTGCATTCACATAGTTGCTGACCGTTTCGCGGATGTGAGCACATACTTCATTAGCTAGTTCTGCTGTAGCCGTACGTCCTGTGCCAATAGCCCAGATCGGCTCATAAGCAATGATTACATCGGCACATTGCTCATTCGTAAGTCCTTCAAGAGCTTTTTTCACTTGGGATTCTACATGATTCATCGTTTGATCTGCTTCACGCTGATCAAGCGTCTCACCTACACAGATAATTGGGGTAAGTCCATGTTTAAAGGCAGCGTGAACTTTCTTGTTTATATCCTCATCTGTTTCTTTAAATACTTCACGACGTTCAGAGTGGCCAAGAACTACATACGTGACACCAAGTTCTTTAAGCATTACTGGGCTTACTTCCCCTGTAAAAGCACCACTTTCTTCAAAGTGCATATTTTGAGCACCAATCTTCAAGCTGGTCCCTTCTGTTTCTTCTACTAATTTCTGAAGAAACGGGAAAGGGGCACATACAACAGATTCCACCTTATCATAAGATGGTACCTCATTCTTTGTTGTTTGAATAAAATCTTCCGCTTCGCGGTGAGTTTTGTTCATTTTCCAATTTCCTGCAATCACTTGTTTACGCATGTCTTCATCACCTCTCCTATTATTTATCGTTTAGCAGTGCGACTCCTGGAAGATCTTTTCCTTCCATAAATTCTAAGGAAGCACCGCCTCCGGTTGACACATGATCCATATCATCTGCATAACCGAATTTCTCTACAGCTGCTGCTGAATCTCCGCCTCCGATCACGGTATAACCTTCCGTTTCAGCCAGAGCATTCGCTACAGCTTTCGTGCCATTCGCAAATGTTTCAAGTTCAAATACGCCCATTGGTCCATTCCAGATCACTAATTTGGATTTTTTGATGACTTCAGCATATTTTTCTCTTGTTTTCGGACCAATGTCTAGAGCCTCCCAGTCAGCTGGGATACTGTCAATCGAAACTACTTCAGTATTCGCTGAATCAGAAAAGTCATCTGCAACAACCACATCTTCAGGCATAAGAAATTCTACACCTTTTTCTTCAGCTTTCTTCATATACTCTTTCGCTGTTTCGATCTTATCTTCCTCTAATAAAGATTTACCGATTTCATAACCTTGAGCTTTTACAAAGGTATAAGCAAGTCCTCCACCGATAATTAAGTGATCTACTTTATCAATCAAGTTATCGATTACACCGATTTTGTCTTTAACTTTAGCACCGCCAATTATAGCAGTGAACGGGCGTTCTGGATCTGAAAGTGCTTGTCCCAGCACATTAATTTCTTTTTCCATTAGAAAACCAGCTACAGCTGGCAGATGCTCTGCCACACCAGCCGTGGATGAGTGAGCACGGTGAGCAGCCCCGAAGGCATCATTTACATAAAGGTCTGCCATGTCAGCAAATGCTTTTGACAAGTCCGCATCGTTTTTCTCTTCACCAGGGTGGAAGCGTACGTTTTCAATTAAAAGGACTTCCCCATTATCCATTTCAGAAATGGCTTTGTTTACTTCATCACCATGTACCTGGTCTGTTTTCGTTACGGTTTGTCCTAGCAGAGTACTTAGACGTTTCGCTACAGGATCTAAACGAAGTTCTTTAACTACTTCTCCTTTTGGGCGACCAAGGTGACTGGCAAGAATAACTTTAGCTCCATTTCCAGACAAGTGCTTAATGGTTGGAAGAGCCGCTTTAATTCTAGTATCATCTGTAACTTCTTCCCCGCTCATAGGAACATTAAAGTCCACGCGGCAAAATACAGTTTTTCCGTTTACCTCTACATCACGAATGGTTTGCTTATTCATGAAATGACAACCTCCTTGGTTTGTGGTCAAAATCAAACACCCTGCCGATATGTACGTTTCCCCTGCAATTCAGAATGAAAACGCAGAACAGCAGAAACTATTTCAAACATGGATAAAGGAGGAGGACATAAGGCCCCCTCCTTTTACCTCAAAGTTCTCTATTTAGTTCTTACAAGCCTTGGTTTTTAAGATATACAGCCAAGTCTACACAACGGTTGGAATAACCATACTCGTTGTCGTACCAGGAAACAACTTTAACCATGTTGTTTTCTAATGCAAGAGTAGACAAGCCGTCAATGACTGATGAAAGGGTGTTACCGTTATAATCACTAGAAACTAGTGGTTCATCACTATATCCAAGGATTCCTTTCAAGTTACCTTCAGCTTCTGCTTTAAGGGCATCATTGACCTCATCTACTGTTACATCTGTTTCAAGCTCAGCGACAAAGTCTACAATTGATACGTTTGCTGTCGGTACACGCATAGCCATGCCGCTTAACTTACCATCAAGCTGCGGAAGAACTTTTGCTACGGCTTGAGCAGCACCCGTAGTTGTCGGGATAATATTCTGAGCTGCCGCACGCGCACGACGGTAATCTTTATGCGGTAGATCAAGAATTTGCTGATCATTTGTGTAAGAGTGAACGGTGGTCATCATACCGCGTTTAAGTCCGAATTTCTCATCTAGTACTTTAGCATATGGTGCCAGGCAGTTGGTTGTACAAGATGCATTGGAAATAACGTGGTGGGAATCTTTATCATACTGCTCTTCGTTTACACCCATAACTACAGTCAAATCCTCTTGCTTGGCAGGTGCAGAGATAATTACTTTTTTAGCACCGCCGTCCAAGTGTTTTTTAGCATCCTCGCGCTGAGTGAAACGACCTGTAGATTCAATAACAACTTCTACACCAAGCTCGTCCCAGCCAAGTTGAGCTGGATCTTTTTCGGAAAGCACTTTAATTTCTTTTCCGCCTACAACTAAATTGTCACCATTTGTAGTGACTTTTTGGTCCAGTTCACCATGAACGGTATCGTATTGAAGCAGATGCGCTAGCATGTTAGCATCTGTCAAATCATTTACCGCTACTACTTCTACGTCATCGTTTTTCAAAGCAGCACGATAAACGTTACGTCCAATACGGCCAAAACCGTTAATACCAATTCTTACAGTCATGTAAAATTCCTCCTTGGATTCTATACATTATATATTTAAAGGGAAATTCCCCTTATTAACTCTTTTGCGGCGCCTTCATCGGTAATAAGGACATTACTCTGACCCGGCTTAAAATAGGAAGCAATGGCCTGAGCTTTCGAACGTCCTCCAGCCACGGCAATCACATGCTCGGCGTGCTTTAAATCTTCTAATTGAAGTCCAACCGTTCTAACTTTGTGAACGATCTCACCCATGTGATTAAAATAATAACCAAATGCTTCTCCTACGGCTTCACGGTTTTTAATGAGACGCAATTGTTCTGCTGAGGTTTTCCTTCTCTCAGCCATCATTACAGCATCCCCTACCCCGTGGATGATAATTCCTGCATTTCGGATAATCTCAAGTACTTCCTTAATAGAGGGTTCTTCAATAATGGTCTTATAAGATTCCTCACTTAAAGGGTCAGGGACATAAAGTAAGCGATAATCCCCTTTAGCTTTTTTAGCCATTTCAGCGCAAATGGTATTGGCTTGATTTTCAACTCTTTCACCAAGACCTCCGCGTGCAGGTACGTAGAGACATTCATCTGCACCATGGAACGGCGTCATCATTTCAGCTACTGCTGCCATAGTCGTGCCGCCAGTAATTCCGATAGTTTGGCGAGGGATTAACTGTTCTTTCAGATAATTAACACAAGCTTTTCCCATTTCACTCTTTACCCAGTCGAGGTTATCACTATCACCGGGAACCACCACAGTATAGTCTAGGTTTAATTTATCCTTTAATTGCTTTTCTAAAACCTTTATCCCTGTAACTTCTTTAATGAATTCAGCTAATTGCTCCAAAATGTTTTGACCTTCATAAGTCAAATGCATTCCACGGGAAGTAATTTCCACAGAGCCTTGCTTATTTAAAAAGTCAACTTCGCTGCGGACGGTGCGCTCCGCTAGCTCTACATTTTCAGCGAGAGCACGGCGACCCACAGGCTGCATGATTTGAATGTAATACAGAAGCTTATAGCGTTGCTGCATTACCTCCACCACTTCAGGAAAAAGTTTTGTTTGTAAGTCAATTAAATCTCGCATGGAAAAGCTCCTTACTTAAAATCCATCGATTGGGGCGGATTACGTCCCGGGCAGTCATATTATGTCCCACTTGGAGCAAAAATATCTCTTTCACTAGTAATATTAACAGTGAGAATGTGGAGGCGCAAGCAGAAGTGAATGAATTTTTAATGTAAGCGTTCTTCTATAGCTCCATACGTAATAGACCGATAATCTAATTCATCTCCATTGACTAAAATGACGGGAACTTCGAGTAAATACCTTCTCATTAGTTCATCATTTTGCTCAATGTCAATTTCCTGCACGTCAATATTATATTCCCCGGAGAACAGTTCAACTAAACTGCTGATCTCTTCACAAAGCGGACAGTTTTGTTTTGAATATAGGATTATTTTATTCACTGTTTTCCTCCTTTTTTGGCTCATCTTACTATGTTCTCTCATTTATTATACATAAATAAAGAGCATGCACTAATCAGGATGCATGCTCTTCATTATCATATACGCCATTATCTATTTTCAATTTTCTCTTCTGTAAAAACTCGGTTAATTCTTCGTAGGCATTATTCTTAGGTGTTCGCTTCAACGACTCATAATTAAAAGATAGTTTTTGCTGCTGCTGCATATCGAACACGTGAATCCGTCTGTCCTCAGAAATTTGCTCAGTCGACAACATTTTATAACGGATTAATTTTGTCATAAATACCCCTTTTCTTTGGCAAAAGCGTCAAGAAACGGCAACTACATAGAATAATAATAACATAGAAAATAAAATAAAAAAATTACATTGACATAACAATCTACTTACGAAACTCCGTATATATTTTGTTCCATATTTGTTCAACTTTTCTTCTCTTATAAATCTGACAACTAATTTTATTATATGAGTATAAAAATACCTACGTATAAACGCAAAAAACGCTTTTCTAAAAGAAAAGCGTTTTTTGCGTTTATTTTTTTAGTAGCGCGCCCGAGAGGATTCGAACCTCCGACAGACGTAGAACCGGAATCTATTCGGAAATCTTACGAAAATATGTATTCGAGAAACCCTCGCCACACATCGTTATCTCAACCGAACGATTGCGAGAAATTTTCCGTACAGACGATAACCCGCTGCTTAAGCGTGGACAGTCCGTTTCGGAATTATCCTTATTATATATCCTTAGTTATTTAATAGCAACGAATAATATTTACGGATTTTCTCTACTAGGTTTTTCATCTATTTCATGAAAAATTATTAATTACGACATTTTCAGTCCCCTCATTCTTTTTCTCTACCTACTACAAAAAGGAATTAGTAGATTTTTAGATGAAAGTTTTAGGTAGTTTTTTTAATAAACCTTTGAGTATTAGGCACTTCCCCCTTTAACATTGCAATTAATGAATTAAATAGGATTTCTTTTAGAAATATCATTTTGCTCTTGAATACTTGCTCGCAAGGCTTTCTACGTGCGATTAGCAATTTGACAAATTCCAGCTCATTCGTTCAAAAACACTATATATTGAAAAAGTTTAATTCATGAACACAATATATTGATTAAGTTTTCGTAAATGTGGTATGTTACATGTACAAGTTAAAACTTGGAATTAACCGCCATGATTGGAGTTGGAGATTAATTAGGCGGAAAGTGAGGAGGGAGATTATTGGATATTGATATGCTTTATCATATTATATTGATATTTATGCTAGGAGTAGATTTAGGCATGAAAATAAACCCCGACAAGTAGCCGAGGTTTCTCATTTAGAAAATATTGCGATGATCGTTAGTTAGCGGCTAACGGTCATCTATTCTTATACTACCCAAGATAGCACTAACTAAACACGGTGTAAACTGTTTGATACTAAATTAACCTATTCGTCATAATGCTCGCCCTGAATATAGATCAATTGGCGCAAAAGGAAGCTACGGACATCATCATCTTGGAGCGTTGGAATGAAGGATTGTACGTATGTAACCGGTTCTTCTTGAGGACTTGTTTTGTCGTAGACGGTAATGAGGCGATCACCATCGGGGAGTTTTACGACCTTCTCGATATCGAAGCGTCCATGACCGTAAAGTTCGAGGGTGCGGCGGATTTTGTACGGGTCGTTAAGCTCATTTAACATAGTTCGAATCACTCCTAATTTAGTTGATCGGGGTATAATTCAACAAGTTTCCGCGGATTCCTTCTTTTTCCAAAGAAAAAAGCGAGGCTTCGCGACCTCGCCCACTTTTAGTCCTACAATTAAGTAATCACACGCTATCTTTAACTTCCAATTCTTCCAGAAGCTCTGAAGTAGTTTCCCATTCAATACATCCATTAGGAGCGTTAACATTATGGTCGACCAATGCTCTAAGTAGAGACTTGATTCTTTCAAATGCATCCGGATTCTCAGCCAAAGTCATAAGTGCATTGTAAGGCTTTTCCCCTTTTACTTCTTCGTTAAAGTATGCTTCTTCAAAATTTGGGATCGAGGCTAGAAGCCTAACTTTTTTTGGGTCAACATGCGATTTCACAGATTCGAGTATTTTATCGTTTGAAGTCCATGCTTTATTCTTTTTAAATTCACCATTCTTTTTCCTTTTTTCAGTGTAAGGTCTATCGCTGTCATGAAGAACTGAATAAGAAGAATCAAAATGATTTAATATCTTTACTAATGAGGCAATAGTATCTTTACCTCTTGCTCTTATAACATGCACCCCTCTAAAGAGCTCTGGTTCGGACTCTATAATGTATCTAAATGCCGTGTATTCTGTATCACCTTCTACAACAATTGTATGACCACCGAAGAAGAATTCAGCAACATATGGATCAAACATATTAAGAAGTTTTAACCTTCTTTTATCATCCTCATCCAACGAAGCCCTTTCAGGTCGAAACAAAGTAGTCCCTACAATATCTCCACTCTCACTTCTTTCTACTCTGACAATAGTTGTATTATCTCTTGATAGATCAATAAATGCGGGAGAATGAGTCGTGACCATTACTTGCCAATTCTTGCTTTTTGGCAAGTCGTATAAACTTTTACAAGCTTCTCGTATAGCACTAGGATGTAAACATAGTTCTGGTTCATCCAGTAGTAGTACATGGGGTCTTTCACTTTTGTTCTTTTTACTTAGCTTTGTCTCATTCACATAACGCAAGGCAGCCCAAAGCAATGTTCTTCTAGCTCCACTACCCTGCCTCGCAATTGAACTTTGATAGCCTCCCTGTGGCCCCATCAAGAGTTGAGGTTTGGCTTTAAATAAGTCAATACTTTTTTCAAGCTCCTCCTCTGGCCTTGCATCGAACTTAACCTCATATCCGGGAAATACATTATCCATAATAGAGGATAGTTTAGTTTCTGCATCCTCAATTTCTTTTTCTGAATCCTGCAAAATTTGCTCTTGCAATTTCTGAATATGATTTAATAATTTTTCATAATCTGACTGAGCCGTGTCTTTATCCTCTTTTGAAAGATTTTTGGACATACTTTTAACTCGCTCTTTAATTACAGTCGATAAGATTTGAGTTATTTCGTCAGCTTGTTTTTTCGGATCTTCAAAAGCCTCTACCAGATGAGGTTGAGGCCTTTGAGAATTTGCGACATTGGGTGCTCCCCAAGGTACATTTTCTGACCACTCTCCCACTTGCACATCATATCCTCTTCTAACTGGTGCACCTACATTTTTCCAAACCCATTGTTCTCTAACATACTTTTCCTTTGTATTATCATCCACTCTAATCCAACGTTCTCCAGGACTGTTATCATGCACCACAGTATGTAACTCCATCTCAGGGTAAGCGCCTTCAATAATTTCGCCATTCGGAAAATCATCTATACCTAGCTCACATGCTCTAGAACCATGTGACATTATTATCTCGTAAGCTTTTAAAATAGTACTCTTTCCAGCATTATTTGAGCCTACGAGCACAACTATATCGTCAAGCTCAACCTCTACTGGAGTACTACCAATGCTCCTGAAGTTTTTAATAACTAGTTTGCTTAATCTTGGTCTAGGTACACTGGGATCATCTGAAACTAAGTTAACTTCCGGGATTTTCTTTTTAGCCATAATTAACCACTCCCCCTTTATTAATTTCCATTATATTCTATTCAATTGTAAAATTATAGTAAATTATATCTTAAAACCATAAAAAGATTACCCCCTCATCCGGCACACCGTCCAGCCAACTCAACCTTCACGCTGATCCCCTGCCCGTTCCGCAACGCGATTGTCTCGACTACTCTCCCCCCTTGCCGCTCGACGGCCTCTCGTAGTTGCACGTACTCTTCCGTGGTATTCACAGTTTCTATCTTTTGCGTAATTTCCTTCTGTTTGATTTCTCGTTTAATCATCGACTCTCTCCTTTTCGTTTAATTGACGAGGAACCCGAAGGCTCCCCGCTCTTTAAATACTTTTTCTTGTGCCGTTATGAATGTTCTTCGCCTGATCCTTAAACGCTGGGTGCGTAAAGGTTAAGCGCCTAAATGCTGCGTCTGGTTTTAACATGGCGGCTTCTTGCGCTTCTTCTAGCGCCTCCTGCTCGGGAGTTTGCAAGTTTGAGAGATACGAGTTAACGTAGCGTAGTTTTTTTATGGTTTCCTCGTCATTCACGCTTTGCAGCACCTTTGGTAATTGCTTTCGTACCTCGTTGAGCTGCTCCGGAGACATGTGCTCGAATCTATCTTCAAGTGAATTAAAAACCTCTCTTCGTTGTTTATCGCTGTATGCGAAGGCCACGCTCGCCGTAAATTCGTCCAATACCGATTCAACAAATTGCTTGTCGCTTGGGGACGGTTTAAAGTAACTTTTAGCGGCTTCTTGCTTACGCTGCTCAAGTAAAGCCTCGGCTTCTTGCGCGTACTTAGTGTTTCTATCGGCAACTACGTCCTCTAATTCTTGACGTTTCTCCCGAATTGCTTCGTCTTTGAACGCTTGATCTTTGTATCTAGGATCGCTGCTTTCTTCGATTTTCTGCACGTCTTTTCTGAATTTACGTACTGCCTTTTCGATGTCTCTTTTGTACTGCTCCATTATTACCTACTCCTTTTATTTGTGAGTGTTTGTATCGTTGGTAATTCAACGTTCGTTGTCTCTACGTCTATCACGTAGTCGTTTTCTCTAATGAATCTCTTTACAATCTCTTGGGCGGAGGAATGGGCGTTTGCTTCGTTCTGTCTCGATACATAATCCGCCTTGAACACGTTCTCTTCCCGACCTCTATCGAATACTTTAATCTGAACCTCTCGCTCCTTGCGGTTGATTCGGTCCACCTGTATGTTGACGAGTACCTTTCCGTCCGCCTCTTCGTCTATCTCTTCGAATTTGCCTTTCTGTATTCCGAACATATAACCGACTCCTTCCGTTTCATTGCATATATTCATACATCGTGGTCTTACGTTTGATTCCGTCTTTCGCTAAATCTAAGCATTCACCAAATGCCTCCGCTTTGAACCACTCGCTTTTTCCTCTTACATTTGTAAAGTGTCTCCGCCATTTTAGCTTAGACTGCATCGAGGACGTTCGGAGGACAACGACTTCATTTAACTGCGTCACCATCTCAATACGTTTTATCGTGTTAACGTAGGTATCTCGGTTACTTAATCTGGACGGGTAGTAAACGCTATCTAGTGATATGGTTTCTCCGCTTGGCTCGTATTCAACGATACCTATCCCCGTTTCGGTTTCTTCGCGAATGGCAACCGCCTTAAACCGCCTGACTACTTCTGACAATCTATCGCCTCCTTCTCTCGAGTGAATCCGTTGGTTATCGTAAATGGTCTCACTCAACGGCATTCACTAGCGCTTCTTCCGCTTTAATCTCGAGGTGCTTTCTAGCGTCTGCGGATAACTCTTCGAATGCTTCTTGAAATGTCTGCTGCTTTCGCAAGGCCAACCGATCTACTAGTTTCATTACGTAGTAGTCTTCGACCTCTCGAATCATGTGTAGCAAGGCGGGGGTATCCGACTTCTCGCGGTTGCAGTGACCGCAAGCCATCGTACAATTACTTGCAGTATTAGCTCCTCCATAACGTAGGGGCGTAACATGGTCCAACTGCCGTTCGTTTTCCGGCACATCTTTTCCGCAGTAGGAGCACGTTTCATCCGCCAAAATAAAGGCTACTTCGAAGAGACCTAAATCGTTGGTTACGCTTATACCTAACTCTTTCTCAACCTTTCTTACGGCCTTTGTAGACGACTGGAGCGCTTGGCTCGCCTTACCTCTGAAAGTCCCGTTATGTCGCCTCATACGCTCGGCTGCCTCGACACACTCGCACGCCTTACAATGACTCCGTTTCACTCCGTAAAACTCTTCGAGTGGCTTCTCCGTTTGGCAACGGGTACAACGTTTATCCATGGTGAACACCCCCTTTCTTGTCCGAGCAGACTTCGTGTTCAATCCGCTCGACTTTTCCGTCAACCTTATCGAGCTTCCGTTCCATACCTTCAAGTTTTTCGATTATCTTGCGCATTACTAATTCGTCACTCATTCGCTCTCTCACTCTCTCTTTCATTTTTGTTATTTGTTCAATTCTTTTTCGATCGTTTCCAGCGTGGAGGTAATTTCAAGTGTTACGTGAACCCCTGAAGTCTTCAGCGCTGCCAACGCTTTTAAATATTCGATAAGATCTATTAGCTTTCGATCTTCATTCATTCGATCACTCCTTCAATCGTTAAGTAGGCTCAACCCTCCCGCCGGCAGGATAGCGGTGCTAACGGGCGGTTTTTATTAATCGCTTAATAGGTGTTATAAAGCCCTATTTAAACAGCATTTTAATTGTGTCTAAGTGCTTTCCATTTCCTGCGTAGATCACTCGGGGATTAACCACGATCTTATTTCTGCGTCGATCCTCGCTTATCTCCACGAATCCAAAGATCGGTTGCCCATCGTATTTAATGGATCTTAGAGTTTGTGTTAGCTTCTTCTCGTCCTCATAGCCTAGCTTTTCGGCTAACTCTTCTATTGTTAACGGTTTAACCTCGTCCGCTTTAACTTCGCTTGGGTTTTCCGCAAGAACGTTAAAGTTAAAGTTCACGTATGGTAGTACCGAGTAAATAACGCCTAGCTTCTTAATGGATCGCCCATTGTAGAGCTCGTACAAATCCCGTACCGTTTGCCGAAACAATCGAGTGTACCGCATCTCTCCTTTTATAGCCTTAACGTGCTCCCCTCGATAGAAGACGGCTGGGTTTATCTCTAATCCCTCGTCGGTTTCCGCTAGGATTCCCTCGTTTAAAAGTTTCTTGTAAAACCCGCTATACTTACTTCTACTCATTCCGAGCAACTCTTCGAGCGATTTCTTACCGATTTTTACACCGTTTGGATGCTTCAATAGCCCGTAGCGGAATGCTTCGCTATCGTCGTAAGAGACGTATGTCCCGATAAACATTAACCGAGCCAAGTCGGATTGCGTTAAGCTAGGAAATCGCTCCTCTATCGCTTTGTTTCCTTGAAATAGAGCGAATACATATCCGCCGTTCTCCGTTTGATGCGCTTTAAGGTTCTCTTTAATTTGCTGCCCCCTCATTTGCCCTTCTGTTAACCGTGGCCTAACGTCTACCTTGTCGGAGATATTCTCACCTGTTTCTGTGTCATACGCCTCTCCGTTAATAACCTCGAAGTTTTGCGTTACCTCGATAGCTTCTCGTATTGCGTTCGGGTGTAAATCCGCCCATTTTGTTTCCATCATTCTATCTCTCCCTCTCTCGCTTTGGTTGTTTAATAGATTCTCTGCTTCATACGCTTGCAGAACTCGATGAACTCGGGATCATCCGTGTTGAACTTCCGAACGACCTTTGCTCGGTTCTTCTCGGTTAGTACGGTGAAGCCCGTTTCCACTTTTGCAATCGTTGATTCAGCGATGTTCATTTCCTCGCTAAACTCTCGTTGGGTTTGCCCGAGATAAAGCCGAATCAACTTGAATGTTTCGTTTGTCATATTACCTCGCTCCTTTCAAATGGTTGTCGTTGAGGCTCGTTTCCTTCCACGAATCCAAAATAAAAAAGCCTCGATGGGCTTCTCTAATTTCTTCTTCATTATTTAGTGCTACTAATCGGGTTCTACGGACGTATTCGACTCAAATTTCTTCGAAAAAATTCCTCTCATTATATAGTGCTGCTGTGGAGACAAAAATTAGGGTTACGTATCCAAAAAATATATTTTTTTCGTTCCCCTTTATGGTGGATTTGTATTTTTCGTACTTTCCAGCAATGTGAAACGATGTGTAAGGTAAACAAATTAGGTTCCTTTTCGGGAACAAAATCGGGGTAATAGGTTCCATTTCGGGAACAAGCGAAATTGGCCAAAATCATGTTTAAACACCGCTATAAAGGCGTTTAACGCCGTTTTTCTTGGATAGAGTAAAAACTGGGTCATCTTCTAATCAGTAATTACTAAACTCGTTTCCACCGTTGTTTAAGAAGCGATTCTTTAAACCGTCTGCCGTCCGTTGTTCTCCCGCCTTGCCTCTAGCCTTTTCCGTGTAATCCCATGTGCCTCACGTGGCCTGTGCGTTTTTTGTTGCCGTTAATGGAAGAAACTCGACATAACTACGTATGTAACCCGCCTTATTCCCGTTACACAAACGGCTTTCAAGAACCCGTGTACGTTCGCCAGGACAAACGATATCCTGTTGGCCTCGTTGTTCTCGTCATGGCGTTTATCACGGTCATACTTTACCGCTAGATCGTTGGTACGTTTATTGCTTTGTTTGCGTTGTATGTATGAGATTTCTAATCTCAAGATACGAGTGAAACGAAGTATCTAACACCCGTGAACACTCGGGAATATGCGTTGTGACGTTGTTCCCCGTTGTCCCTGCGTTATCCCTGCGATAGTCCTCGCCTTCCCTCTCATTATATAGTGCTGCTGTGGCCTTCCTGCGGAAGTATCGAACAGGAAAAAATTTAATTCTTTTTCGTTTTCCCCTTGCGTTTGGCCCGTTTATCGCCCTTCACTATATAGTGCTGCTGAGGCGGTATTTTACAACCATCACCGACAAGAAAATTAAATTCTTTTCGTTTCCCCCTCGTGTTTTCCTTACCTAAACAACGTAGACTTTTGTATTGTCCATTGACCGACGTTAGGAGGTGGGAGCTTGCTCCCAAATACCCCCGTTCCCCTCGTTTTCTCCGTTTGTAAAACATTAGTCACTATCGTTCCTTAGCCTTCTCCACTCCGTTCCGTCGGCTAAACAAAACTTCCTCTTCGCTTCAAGCGGATGAAAGTACTTAGCGTTTCTACCACTCGGCCATTTTGACTTTTTCGTTCACTTCGTAGTAAAGACGTTGATACTCCTTCCGTTGTTCACGGTTATCCTCGTAATGCTTTTTCGCATATTTCTGGCTACACTCGCTGCATTCCGAGCGTCTCCCGGCAAACTTCGATTTATCTCGATTGAATGCCTCGAGAATCTTCGGTGTACCGCATTTCGAACACTTTTCCCGATAATCTCTCGTTTTTCGTTCGATCCATACGTTTTGATTTTCCATCGCAATCCTCTCCCGTTTTCGATTTCGTGGGTAACGTTTAATGTCACCCTCTTACTCGCTAATATCACAACAAGATCATTTCGTGGGACACCGTTTAAAAATTTGGACTCAAAAACCCGAGAATACCGTCAATCCTACGACAGCCCTCTCGGGTTCTTTTCTATTCATTTTTATCGAAGTCTCCCTGTTAACCTGCGTTTTCCTCTCCCATTATTCAGTTCTATTGTGAAGGAAAATTAAGCATCAAATTTTCTGTTTTTCCCTTCTACTAATAAGAACCAAAATCATATCCATTTTTGTTACATGAGTTTTGAATTTTTTTAAGCAGGATTAGAATATCTTTTTTAATGGGGAATGGTTAACGTTGAACCCTCGACCTTTTGAAATTTTGTCGGAAATGTTCGTTCACTCGGCGGCGGCTGCCGGGTTTAGTGCCCCCGGGGGATAACGAGCATACAAACGAGTGGCCGGAATAAAACGGTGAATAGAGAATACACGAAAATGCATAGTTTATCCGTGGTTAGGTAGGCGATACCTTCCCGTAATCACTCGCCTTTATTAACGATAAACTCCGGCAAATCAACGTTCCAAGGGGAAGAATTCGTCTTACTTTACATAATGAGTATTAACGGAAGTAACACGTTCAGCCCCGGCAAATCAATATTCCGCAAACTTACGTATTATCGACTTTTTATCCCTCGAAATTATGCGTTATTATACCGTATAAAATCTTGCATAATTATCGCTTTTTTCCGCCCATTCCTCTCGTTTGTTTATCGACCACAACGTCAATACAACGCCTTCGCAGAGCCAATTCAGAGGATTCCACGCCTTATATATTTTGCGTTGGGTATGAAATTATACTCGCCAATAATTACGCTCACAACGTCTATGAGTCCGTCATACACCGGGATAAAAGACGCTTACACCCCGCTTGTCCCCTCGATGTTTTCGCCCTAGAGAGCTCGTGAACGGCTTCGCCGGTATAACCGATGGATATTATCTCTTTTACGTTAGACATACGTGTAATAACGTGTAGTTAAAGAGCGCATTCCATCTCCTGTTTGCTCCGAGTTTCTTCTTTTGTCTCTCCCTCGTAAAGTTATTTTCCTTTACAGTTCGATTACACATTCGATCTCTTCGTGAGTTCCTCGCTAATTCCTTTGACCACACTCGGAAGGCTTCGATGTATCCTCGATCCACTAAAACGCATAACCTTCCAGCCTTTACTTCGGAGGTAACGGTCTTTTTTTCGATCATGTGCCTTTTGTGAAGCCGACGAATGGAACGCCTTTCCATCGCATTCAATCGCTATCTTCGACCCAGGAAACGCTATGTCAATGCGAAACTTTCCCTCGGGATACTGCGTTCGTGGGTACAAAAACGAAACTAACCCGTTGTATAATCGACGCTCAATCGGAGACTCGCATTTCTCATATTCGGATTTCTCAACTGGTTCTGGATCACTTTGAAAAAGATTAAGACAGAAGACTATTAAGACCATCAGCAAAAAGAGAATAACGGTTACAATAAACTCGCTCATTTTCATCACCCGTATTTAGTTTCGCCCAAACCGTCTCTAATACACGTCTGCCATTTGACGTAAGTATATACCTCGACTCACCTTCCGCCATGAGGCGTATAGATAGTTGTTGAGATTACGTACCTGCCCCTCTTTGTAACGTCTAATACACGATAGGAACGCCTCTGCAAATGCTTCGTGATCCTCCACGTGAATGGATCGATCAATAGACGCTTTGGATCGGTACAAGACCCCGACTAACTCGTACAACTCTTCTACGTTAAAGAACGGACTCATTACCTCGTAAATGGACGTAGGGATCGAGTTTTTCAACGTTTTCCCCGTATCTAATATGTGCTTTTGAATATGGTTAGAATTAGATGGTTCGGTTTCCTCAATCTGCTCCGAGTGCTCTTGCGGCGTACTCTCACCGTCTTCTATTGCGGTGTCACCCTGACGTGTCACTAGAATACGAATGACGTTAACGGACTTTTTCCGAGAGTTCCCTCGCCACTTTTTCACGGTCGGCAACTTATCAATAAACCCGTATTCTTCGAGTTTCTTTACCACTCGGATAACCGTTCGTTTACTTACCCCTACGTTCTCTGCTATCGTTTGGTACTTCGCGAAACTAACGCCCAGCAACCGTAAACTGGATCTACCAAAGAAACGTAGAACTTCGATTACGGAATCGGGTTGCTCGTCTGCTTGTAAACGTGCTATGTAATCGTAAATCTTTTCGTCCATCTCGTTCTTAGACGTAAAAGTAGCGTATTCTGCTAGTACTGTTAAATCGGTCGTAACGTAATCCATACCGTGCTGCCTCCCTTAATGAGACGCAAACACCGAACTTATGTTCTTATAAATAGACAGACCTGCCGAATTTGACTGTCTGCTATTTTTTCGATATACTACACGTAGGCTAGTGGTGTATATCGTTGAGTTTACGGCAAGTCCGTATGCTCGGCGGTTGCATCCTTTTTTTTATGTCTTATAATCGCTTTTTGTCTCTAGCGAATACTTTATCGAAGTTTTGTTTTACCGTTTCATCCGTGTACTTAATATAGATTTCCGTAGATGCTAAGTCGGAGTGACCGAGAATCGATTGTAAGGTCTTTATATCGCCACCAGAACTTAGAAATCGCACGGCAAACGTATGCCTCAAAGAGTGCGGGGAAGCCCTGCATTCGCCCTTCAAACCCGCTTGATGTGCGTATTTATCGACCCTCTTACGTAAATGATCGTTTCTCATCTGTTGACCGAACTGGTTAACGAATACATAACTAATGTCTGCCCCGAAATATTCACGTGCTTCCGCTATCAACCCTCGGATTTCTTCGGCAAGTTGAAGAGTCATCGGGATACTTCTCGTTTTACGGTTCTTGTTTTTTGCTCCCGGTAACATCATCACTCGATTGTCTAAATCCAAGTCGGAAATCTCTAACGAATTGATCTCGTTTGAACGAAGACCGCTTTTTAACATCGTTAACATTGCTACATAATCTCTGTAACCTGCGTAGGTTTCTAAATCCACGACCGAGAAAAGTCTCTTTACTTGTTGATCCGTTAACGAAAATATCTTTCCTTCATCAGTACGTAACTTACGGATTTCCTTAAACGGTGAATCCTCGATTAAGTTTTCAGCTACCATGCGATTAAAGACGCTGCGGAGGCTTGCAAGACGTATATTGACGGTGACAGGGGAAAGATTCCGTTTGTCTAACTGATGCTTTATATACGCCCTTATATCGTCTTTGTGGATACGCTCTAACTCGTTGACTCCGATGATTCTAATAAACTCATCGTAATAGGCTCGGTAACCCTTTAACGTTTTCTCACGATAGCCCTCCGTCTCGTAGACGAGCATCACTTTCTCGATGGCATCCTCGGTGGAAATGGACTGCGTAGATTTCGTATAGGTTAACGGTTCCCAACGTTTCATCACGCCAGGTTTTCGTAAATTCCTACGATTTATTTTCGGCATACAAAAAAAGACCTCCCGACCACAACCGTTTGGTTGGGCGAGAGGCCTCGGAATGGCGTAAACACGGAGATTAGAAGAGACGGTAAACCAACGAGAAACACGCTTTCCGTTTCCCTTAGTTTACGTCCCTCCGTTATCTCAACGAAGACGATTACGCTTAAATTTTCGAATTAAATTACCGTCATATCAACGGTTCTGTTTTAGTAGCGCGCCCGAGAGGATTCGAACCTCCGACAGACGTAGAACCGGAATCTACCGCTCTATCCAACTGAGCTACGGGCGCAAAATCGACATGCAATATATATTATATGAAGAATAGAAGATTATTGCAAGGTTTTTTTAATTAGATAAGTATAACAACTCGCAAATCAAATTCTAAAGCCCGGAAATCTTCGTAAATAGGATGTTTAACTAAAGACCGCAGCCATGTGTGGGAGAATAAATGCTCCCGCGCTGTGCTGGTTCGCAGAAAAGCGCCCCTCCCTTTCCCAACGAACCAGAATTTCTGCTGAATTGAGTCTTTCACAATACTTTCCTATAGTTAAACTAAATCACTTATGGAAAAAACTGCTATTATTAATAGAGCGACTTTTAAAAGTATATTTGTTTAGCAATAAAAACCAAGTTCCCTACGTTTATCCAAGAAAATTTAGGGTATGATGGTATAAGGAATTCTACGAAAAAGGTCGATCGTTTTTGTTTGACCTTTATTGACCTTAATTGTATGATAAATGTATTCCATCATAATTATTGATGATAAGGAGGAAATCACAATGAATTTAGTACCTACAGTTATTGAACAAACGAACCGAGGAGAGCGTGCTTACGACATATACTCCCGTCTATTGAAGGACAGGATTATCATGCTTGGCAGCCCGATCGATGATAACATTTCCAACTCCATTGTAGCTCAATTGCTATTTTTAGCAGCTGACGATCCAGACAAAGATATTTCTCTATATATTAATTCACCAGGCGGTTCCATCACATCTGGCATGGCGATTTACGATACGATGCAGTTTATCAAACCAAACGTTTCTACTATCTGCACTGGTATGGCAGCTTCTATGGGTGCTTTCCTGCTAAACGCTGGTGAACCAGGTAAGCGTTACGCACTTCCAAATAGTGAAGTTATGATCCACCAGCCTCTAGGCGGAACACAAGGACAGGCTTCTGACATCGAAATTCATGCTAAACGCATCATTAAAATGCGCGAGAAATTAAACAAAATTCTCTCTGAACGTACAGGCCAGCCATATGAAGTTATCGAACGCGATACCGATCGTGATAACTTCATGTCTGCACACGAAGCTGTAGATTATGGATTGATCGACAAAGTTATGGAGAAGTCTTAACCATATATTTATCCGCTGTGCACAATACACAGCGGATATTTTTATGTGTTTTCATTATGTTTAAGTTCATTCTTTCACAAATATGGGTTTACTTCTCCTTTACAAAATCGTGCAGCTGTTCCATGGCAGTTTCTTCATCGGAACCATCTGCAATCAATTTAATACTTTCCCCAGTACCAACTGCAAGGCTCATTAGCCCCATGATGCTTTTTGCATTCACCCGCTTGTTTTCTTTTTCAATGAATATATCGCTGCTGAAGCGATTCGCATGTTGAACAAATTGAGCGGCAGGTCTTGCCTGTAATCCTGTTTCCAGTTCAATCTTTATATCCCGTTCTATCAATGAATTCTCTCCTCCCATTTTACTATTTTTTCCTCCGAAAACGCATTCATAATAACCGAAAGAAAACGCTCTCGATAAATGAAAGCGTTTTTAATTATAGTTCATTATAGCATGAATTATTGTGGAGAAACATTAATTTCTTGTGTTTTCTGTGACTTCTCCTCTTCGAACTTTTTCAGCAAACTCATCTATTTTACGCAGGCGATGATTGATACCGGATTTGCTTATGGCTGCTCCTGATACATATTCCCCAAGTTCTTTTAATGAAACATCCTGATGTTGTAAACGCAAGGAGGCAATCTCCTGAAGTTTATCAGGTAAAGCTTCAAGACCAACAGTGCGCTTAATAAATTTAATGTTTTCTACCTGGCGGAATGCTGCTCCAATTGTTTTATTTAAGTTAGCCGTTTCACAATTCACTAAACGATTGACAGAATTCCTCATGTCTCTAACAATACGCACATCCTCGAACTTAAACAATGCCTGATGCGCCCCAATATTACTAATTAGTTCAGTAATTTTATCAGCTTCTTTCAAATACGTAATAAACCCCTTCTTTCTTACCAGGGTGCGAGCGTGCAGACCAAAACTATTCATCAGTTTACACAACGCTTCGTTGTGTTCCTCATCAGAAGAATAAATCTCGAGGTGGTAAGAAGAAGTTTCTGGATTATTGACCGAGCCTCCTGCCAAAAATGCTCCTCTCAGGTAGGCACGCTTACAACACGTATCATTTAAATACTTTTTAGGAATCTCCGGATTAATGGATAATGGACCTTTCAGAATTTCCAAGTCATGCAGCACCTGCTCAGCGTTTTCAGAAAGACGTACAATATACACGTTGTTTTTTTTCAACCGCATTTTTTTCCGCACCAGAAGTTCTACTGGATAGGGATACAATTTTTTGATGAGCATATACGTCCTTCTAGCTATGGCTGCATTTTCCGTTTGGATATCCAATATATAATGACGGTTGGAAAAGGAAAAAGTACCGTTCATTCTAATCAATGCTGCTAATTCTGACTCCAGACAGCAAGTATCTGCCTCTACGTTCGTCAGTTCTTTTTTTATCTCCGATGCAAATGACACAGCTGGACACCTCCCTCTGACAACAAGCCTCTTAATTAAAGCATCGAGTGCAATAATCGAGTAAGCTTATCTGTATCATGACGCAACATGGCTTGACTTTCATCTATAATATCTTCTTCCACTACTTCAATACCCATTGATTTAATACGCTCGATGTCATAAATGACAGGTTCAGCATTTTCTTTCGCATATGCTTTCTTTACTTTTTGTTCAATCGGCTGATTGTGAACCACGATTGAGTTAATGACGTCTTGACCAATATGATCAAATAACGCCTTCAAGTGGTCTCCTGCGGTATAACCTGAGGTTTCCCCTTCTTGGGTCATAACATTACAAACATACGTAACTTTTGCTTTCGTCTCCCTTAAAGCCTGACCAATCTCAGGGATAATAATATTAGGTAGAATACTTGTATAGAGACTTCCTGGAGCGATGACAATTAGATCCGCTTCCTTAATTGCACTTACAGCTTCTGGAAGCGGCTGGACAGGTGTAGGACTTACAAATACCTTTTTTATTTTTTTCTGTTGTTTAGGAATGCTGGATTCCCCTGTGACAATTGTACCGTCTTCCATTTCCGCATGCAGATTCATGGAATGATTTGCAATTGGGTAAATGTGCCCTCTCACGTTCAATACACGAGAGATCTCTTTAATTCCCTGATAAAAATCTCCGGTCATGGAAGCAAGAGCAGCCAGCAGTAAATTACCCATGGAATGACCAGATAACCCATTTCCATCTGCAAAACGGTGTTGGAAAAGATCAAGGAGCATCGGCTCAGCATCTGATAAAGCAGCCACCACATTCCTTATATCACCTGGGGCCGGTATGGCCATTTCATTGCGAAGTTTTCCTGAACTTCCTCCGTCATCGGCAACGGTAACAATTGCAGATAGGTCAATAGGCAGATTTTTTAGTCCCCGCAGAAGTACCGGCAGACCGGTGCCTCCACCTATAACCACTACACGGGGTGCGTCTGTATGATCCATCCTTTACAAACCTTTCCTTTTATCAATATCTCTATGGGTCACGTGTGTGACGTAATCATTAGAGAAATATTCCGATAAATATTCTGCCAGTGCCACAGAACGGTGCTGGCCACCCGTACAGCCTATGGCTATTACCAGCTGGCTCTTACCCTCCCGTTTATATTGCGGAAGCATGAATTGCAGTAAATCTTTAAGCTTCTCCAGAAACTTCTGCGTATCAGACCACTTGAACACATAGGAAGAAACTTCTGTAGTCAGCCCGGTAAGCGGCCGCATGTGTTCTACATAGTGAGGATTCGGCAGAAAGCGAACATCGAACATCAAGTCTGCATCAATCGGAACACCGTATTTAAAGCCGAATGAAACCATTTGAACAGAGAATACCTGCTGTTCACGCTGGCGATAGCTTTCCACAATGCGCTCTCGAAGTTCTTTAGGCTTTAAAGATGTGGTATCAATCAGTGTTTGGGCACGTCCTCGCAGCTCATCGAGCATTTCACGTTCTTTACGAATTCCTTCCAGTGGAAGTCCTTCTTTTGCTAAGGGATGAGATCGGCGGGTTTCTTTATAACGGGAGACCAGAGCTTGATCTTCAGCATCCAGGAATAAGATCTGCTCGTGTATCCAGTCTTCCTTACCAAGTCGATCTAGTGAATCAAAAAGAGAGTCAAAAAATTCTCTGCCTCTTAAATCCATAACTAATGCGACACTTTGAATGTTATTTGTAGAATCCTTCATTAATTCAAGGAATTTAGGAAGCAAGGCTGGCGGCAGGTTGTCCACACAAAAAAAACCGAGATCTTCAAAGCTTTGAACAGCCACGGTTTTCCCTGCCCCTGACATTCCGGTAATAATCACTAACTGAGTATTGTTCGCTTCTTCTTGCATCCTCGATCGCTCCTCATTTAGTCAGGTCGTGACGGATCCATATCCTTATCAATGAGCTGGAAGTCCGTCGTATATACAAATGTCCCATAAATTTGATCATTGCTATTTAAAATGTGTTTGAATATATGGCGGTCTCCCTCAGCCATTGGTTTACCAAGTACCTCATCTACAGGTACCCACTCGAGTTCACCTTCATCACTTGTCTCAAGAAGATTTCCAGAAGCAGAGGTACAGTGAAAGGTGAACATCATCCATTCTTGAACAGTTTTCTCGCCTTCACGCATAATAAAAGTAAACGATCCTCTTAATTCCGGGTCGTTAATTTCAAGTCCTGTTTCTTCTTTAAATTCACGGATAGCAGAATCTTTAATATTTTCACCGTTCTCCATTTTACCTCCAGGTGCTACATACCAGCCCCTTCTCGGTTTTTTCAACATTAATATGGAGTCATTCATTCTTAGAATACAATTAGCTACACGTTGCAACTTACAGTCACCTCATTTTCTTTCTAGAGGACATCATCCCTCATTATACAATGAATATGTCAGAAGCTACAATATTATAATTCGAAGCACAAAAAAACACACAGGTGATAAGCACCTGTGTTTAATAGAGATATCTATTAGAAGGGGGTCATTCATCAACTACATTATAACTTATATTTGTTTCACAAGTGTTACAGCATAGTTAATTTGCAGTAATTTTAATTGACCATCTTCAGCTCTTCTAATAGGTTCTCAATATAATGCTGAGCAGATTGTGCAGCGATACTGCCATCGCCTGTAGCTGTTACAATTTGACGCAGTTCTTTTTCACGGATATCCCCTGCAGCAAACACGCCCGGCACTTTAGTTTCCATTTTTTCATCCGTTTCAATATAGCCTTGCTCATTGGTGACGCCGAGGCTTTCAAAGGGCTTACTTAGTGGAATAAGACCTATATAAATGAATGTACCATTCGTATTAAATTCATACTCCTGGTTTGTTTTCTTATTGTGAAGAGTAACACTGCCTACTTTGCCATCCTGTTCGTTAATGGATGTAACAACGGTGTCCCATATGAAATCAATTTTGTCATTATCGAAAGCACGATCCTGAAGAATTTTTTGAGCGCGAAGCTCATCACGGCGGTGTACAATCGTCACTTTACTTGCAAAGCGGGTTAGATATACGCCTTCTTCTACGGCTGAATCCCCTCCACCTACAACTACAAGCTCCTTGTCACGAAAGAATGCGCCATCGCATACTGCACAGTAGGATACGCCACGGCCGCCTAATTCTCTCTCTCCAGGTACACCAAGCTCCTTATATTGAGCGCCTGTCGTAATAATGATTGTGCGTGCTTTATATTCTTTTTTGCCTGCTTTAATCGTTTTGTACTCTTTTCCATCGATCACTTCTTTAATATCTCCGTAAGCATACTCAGCTCCGAATTTCTTTGCGTGATCAAACATTTTATTAGAAAGATCTGGTCCAAGAATGCTTTCGTAGCCTGGGTAGTTCTCTACATCTTCCGTGTTAGCCATCTGCCCGCCCGGGATTCCGCGTTCAAGCATTAGAGTATCAAGGTTGGCTCGGGAAGTATAAACGGCTGCAGTCATTCCTGCTGGACCAGCCCCTGCGATAATAACGTCATAAATTCGATCTTCCGTCATCCGTTATCAGCTCCTTGTTTCAGTGTGTATCCTGATGCCTTTGTTCATTTCATGTTCATATCATATTAAAACAAATAAAAACCGTCCATTAATGTGCTTATGACACAGTGCGCTTCTTCCCTATAAACCTACAATTTTCGCCATAAAGACATGCAGTCCTGAGAACAAGGTGATGGCACGGTTCTTTTTTTATACTAGTACTCTTTCCAGGGCCCTTCTTCGTTACTCAATGTCGGAAATTGCTGACACCCTTTTTCCCATAATTGTAAAGCTTTCGAAGGATTACCTGTATGATACACCGAAATACTGTACCATTTATAATAGACTCGTCTTCTCGTAACCTGACGGTCTCTCAAATTCTGGAACCGTTCCACCGCTTCCGCGTAAAAACCTGCTCTTGCCAGCGTCTCAGCGACAGCTAATTTTTGCTGACTATGCATAGGATAGACATTGCGTAGGAGATGAATATGATGCATAGCTTCTTCCCTGTCCCCCTGCATAATAAGGAAAGCAGCCAGGTTTACATGGCTGTGTATATTTTCAGGTTCTTTTTCCAACCATTCTTGCTCAATATCGATAGCTTCCTGTTGATTCCCGCTCATGAACAGCGCATAAGCGTACTTGTGCTTCGCCATCTGAAAGTCAGGAAAGAGCTGCATCATTTCATGTAATAAGCTTAACGCCTGCTCCCACTCTTCATGTTCAAGATGATAGAAAGCGGTCTCCTGATATATCAATAAATCATCTTCATCATCAAAAGCCCACTCATCATCATCTTCTTCTTCATCCACTGACTCAAGCATTTCAAGAAGCTGCTGGGATGCTTCCTCAAACTCTCCATCTTCTGACTGTTCAAGATAGGTTTCTGCATACTTTTTCGCATCACTTAATAAGCCAAGATGAGCGTAGTTGTTGGCCATTAAATAGTAACAATCCACATATTCTTTTCCAAACCGAGCCAATACTTCCGTAAGCAGCTGGTTAGCCGCGTGATATGAACCAATTTCGGTATAAACCACTGAAAGCTGGCAAGGATAAAGTGGTTCATCAGGTGCTGCTTCTATTGCTTTTTTAAGCCACTTTACAGCCACATTGAAACGACGCTTTTGAAACGCCTGAATCCCATGGGTGAAATAAAAGTTTCCAGATGGCAGAAAAGGGATAATATTCGTATTTTCTTGAGCAGCTGTGCTATTTAGTGATGTCGTCATGAGCGTCCCCCTATTTCCGTTACAAATCTCACTAATAAAGCAGTATAACATAGAAACGTGTTATGAAATAGGAGATTCTGTAACTTTTAAGAGTGCCGTTCTTCCAGAACTGTCAGTACGTCATCAAGCGAAACTCCCCGATCAGTCAGAATGAGAAGCAAGTGGAAAAGCAGATCAGCTGATTCCAGGGCGATTTCCTCTGGATCATTATTTTTAGAGGCAATGATGACTTCGCCGGCTTCTTCTCCAATTTTTTTGGCGATCCGGTCTACACCTTCACTGAATAATTTAGCTGTATATGAACCTTCCGGAAGAGTAGATTTTCGTTCAGCTAGTGTACTTTGCAACTGGTCCAGAATTTGATAGCGATTCTCTTTTACGTATCCTTCCGTATCTGTCAATGATCCGGAAAAGCAGCTATAATCTCCTTTATGGCATGCTGGTCCGTTTGGAACTACTTGAACGAGTAACGCATCCTGGTCACAGTCGAAATGTATACTTTCTAGTTTCTGTGTATTTCCGGAGGTTTCCCCCTTGTGCCATAACTCTTGTCGGGAGCGGCTAAAAAAAACTGTTTCCCCAATTTCCAACGTTTTTTCTAACGATTCTTTATTCATATAGGCCAATGTTAATACAGCCTTTGAACGCGCATCCTGCACAATAGCAGGGATAAGCCCCTGTTCATCGAATTTCAGATCATTTACATTCATCTCACGATAACCCCTTTTTCTTTCAAATAAGCTTTAACATTCGCAACTGACGTTTCTTTATAATGGAAAATCGAAGCAGCTAAAGCGGCATCCGCATCGACTTCAGTAAATACATCATAGAAATGCTCACTCGAACCAGCCCCGCCTGAAGCAATGACCGGTACGCTGACCACTTCCTGTACTGCCTCCAATAAAGGAAGGTCAAAACCTGTTTTTTCCCCATCTTTATTCATAGATGTCAGGAGGATTTCTCCGGCTCCACGCCGGACTGCTTCTTCAGCCCACTCGGTCACTTTCCATTCAGAAGGGGTACGCCCTCCCCGAGTATAAACGCGCCACGTTCCCCATTCTTCATCAAAACGTGCGTCTATCGCCACAACGATACATTGGCTGCCGAAATAGTCCGCTCCTTCTGTAAGCAGTTCCGGCCTGTTCACCGCTGATGAATTTAAAGAAACTTTATCAGCTCCGTTTCTTAAAGTTTCTTTAATATCTTCCAGTGTCCGGATTCCTCCGCCGACTGTAAAAGGAATAGCCAGTTCTGAGGCTACCGATCGAACAACATCAATCATAGTTTTCTTTCCTTCATGAGTTGCTGAGATGTCTAGAAAAACTAATTCATCCGCTCCTTGCTCGTCATAAACCTTTGCAAGCTCTACTGGATCTCCGGCGTCACGAATATCGACGAATTGAATCCCTTTCACTACTCGTCCTTCCTTCACGTCCAGGCATGGAATAATTCGTTTGGATAACATTAGCTTTCCTCCAATTCAAGGGCTTCAGAAAGAGTAAAACGATCGGTATAAAGAGCTTTCCCAACAATGGAGCCAATGACGTGACGGCTCTGGTAATTTTTGAGTATCTTTAAATCGCTCAGCCCCTGGATGCCTCCAGAAGCAATCACATTGACTTTTGTCTCATCGGCTAACCGGACAATTTCTTTTACGTTAGGTCCAGATAGCATCCCGTCTTTAGCAATATCGGTGTATATAAACGTTCTTGCTCCTGCCTCGGCTAATTCACGCCCTAAATCAACTGCCTGGATTTGTGAACTTTCCAGCCATCCTGCTGTCGAGACATAGCCATCTCGTGCATCGAGACCGATTACGATACGGTCTCCATAGCTTCTAAGAAGAGATTTTGTTAATTCAGGATCACGAACAGCCAGTGAACCGATAATCACTCGATCAACTCCCTGGTCCAAATAGAAACGTACATCCTCCTCACTGCGAATTCCTCCGCCTATTTGCACGCGGGAAGACAATTCCTTCGCTGCACGAAGAACGTGCTCCGCATTTTTTCTTGAACCTTCTTTTGCCCCGTCAAGGTCTACCATATGAATCCAGGAAGCACCTTTTGAAGAGAACTCACGGGCCACTTCGTAAGGGTCTTCTCCGTAAACCGTCTCCTTATCGAAGTCTCCCTGCTCAAGGCGTACACATTTGCCATTACGCATATCAATTGCTGGATAGATTGTAAAACTCATCTCAAAAACTCCTCACTGTTTGACCATTACTTTGCAAAAATTCTCCAAGAGCTGCATGCCGGCTCTCCCACTTTTTTCAGGATGAAACTGACTCGCTACCAGGTTATTACGGCCCACGATGGCCGGTACTTCCAGGTGATAATCGGCTGTTGCATAGAGGATCGATCGATCAGGAGTCTGCACGACAAAGGAGTGGACAAAATAAACATAATCTACTTTCACATTGGCGAGCAGCGGCTCTTCCGGCTGACGTAGGTTCATCTGATTCCAGCCCATATGGGGAACTTTGTAGGAGGTCCCCTGTTCATTCACCCCTGGAAATCTAACAATTTTGCCAGGAAAGAGGCCCAGTCCTTCGGTATCTCCGCCTTCCTCACTGGCTTCAAATAAAAGCTGCATACCTAAACAAATTCCGTAAATCGGCACACCAGCTTTGACTTTTTCTTTTATAAAAGGAACGAATCCATGTTCTTCCAATGCCTTCATGGCATCCGGAAAAGCACCAACACCAGGCAGAATATAACCATCACAGTCCTCAATCTCAGCAGGCCGTTCACCAAACTTATAAGGAACTTCCAAACGCTCTAAAGCTTTAGAAACACTGAATAAATTCCCCATTCCATAATCTATGATTCCTATCATTTATAAACTTCCTTTCGTACTTGGCACTCCTTGAACACGGGGATCAATTTGAGTTGCTTCATCAAGCGCACGAGCAAGAGCTTTAAACATGGCTTCAACAATATGGTGCGTATTATGTCCATGGTGCAGAACGATATGGAGATTCATCCTGGCTTCAACCGCAAATTTCCAAAAAAACTCATGTACATTTTCCGTATCAAAGGTGCCGAGGCGGTCTTTAGGTAACTCCGCTTTCCATTCCAGGTGTGGACGGTCACTAAGATCCACCGCTACTGTGACAAGCGTTTCATCCATAGGGAGAGTCATGGAACCATATCTTTTCATGCCAAATTTGTCCCCCAGGGCTTCCCGGAAGGCCTGCCCCAGACAAATACCGATATCCTCCGTTAAATGATGATCATCGACTTCCACATCTCCATGTCCTTTAACGGAAAGGTTAAACAGACCATGCTTTGCAAAGAGCTCGAGCATATGAGCTAAAAACGGAACCTGCACATCCAAATCTGCTTTACCAGAACCATCGACGGAAATGCCAAGTTCTATATTGGTTTCTCCCGTTTTACGTACAATTTCAGCGTGCCTTTCATTGGTCATTTCCATCTCTCCTTCCGTGTATCAATTGCCCTTGCGTGAGCTTCTAACCCTTCCAGCCGGGCATAACGTGCAATCTTGTCCCCATGTTTCTTCAGTGCCTCTTCACTGTAGGAAATAACACTCGATTTTTTAAGAAAATCGTCTACATTCAAAGGACTGGAAAAACGGGCCGTTCCATTAGTCGGAAGTACATGGTTAGGACCGGCAAAATAATCACCGACAGGTTCGCTGCTGTAAGGTCCGAGGAAGATAGCACCAGCGTTTTTTATTTTGCCTAAGTGCTGAAATGGATCATCTGTAACAATTTCCAAGTGTTCAGGGGCGATTTCATTTATTGTAGTAATAGCTTCGCTCCACGTATCGCATATGAGGATCATGCCGTAATCCTCCACACTTTTACGGGCAATCTCAGCACGAGGTAAATCCTTCAATTGGTCCTTCACTTCTTGCTGCACCTGTTCAGCAAGCTGCTGACTCGTTGTTACAAGAACACTTGAAGAACGGGCATCGTGCTCCGCCTGAGACAGAAGATCAGCGGCTACTTCAGAAGCAAGGGCCGTTTCATCTGCCAAAATAGCAATTTCACTGGGACCGGCAATCATATCGATATCTACATCTCCATACACTTCCCTTTTTGCAAGTGCAACAAATACATTTCCCGGGCCAGTAATTTTATCTACTGCAGGTACGGTCTCCGTCCCATATGCGAGTGCTGCAATTGCCTGAGCACCACCCGCTTTATAGACGTCCTCAATGCCAAGAATATGGGCAGCAAGTAATACACCATCCGGGACTTTGCCATTTTCTCCTGGTGGTGTGACCATCACAATTCGCTCAACTCCGGCCACCTGAGCAGGAATCACATTCATAAATACAGAAGACGGGTAAGCTGCTGTGCCTCCAGGTACATACACTCCTGCAGCTTCAATAGGAGTGATTTTCTGACCTAAAATTGTACCATCCTCTGAAGAATCAAACCAGGAGGTGGATCGCTGTTTTTCGTGAAAGGCACGTATATTGGCAGCTGCTTCTTGTAAGATCTCTACAAATTCGCCATCAAGCGATTCATATGCTTCTTCAAACTCTTCCGGTGTAACTTTGTACTGTTCAAGCTTCACCCCGTCAAAACGTTCAGTATAGTTAAGGACAGCCTGGTCACCTTGAGCTTTCACATCATCAATAATCGCTTGAACGGTTTTTCTCTGTTCCTCAGTTCCTTGCTCTACACGGCGGCGTAACGAAACACCGTCACTTTTTCCAATGATTTTCATTACTTTATCCCCTCCATGACATCACTGAGGTTCGTCACCATGTGCTCAATCTCTTCACTCTTCAAACGATAGCTGACTGGATTTACAATCAAGCGAGAGGTGATATCAGTAATCTTTTCATATTCCACCAGACCATTTTCTTTCAAGGTTCTGCCTGTAGAAACGATATCCACGATTCGGTCGGCCAGCCCAATTAATGGCGCCAATTCAATCGACCCATTAAGCGGTATAATTTCAATCTGCTCGCCTTGTTCACGGAAATAATTGGAAGCCACCTTTGGATATTTAGTGGCAATCTTCGGTGCAATCCGGCTGAGAGGCTGGTTCGGCACGCCTGCCACGGCTACGTAACACGGGCTGATTTTTAAATCGAGGACTTCATAGACATCACGATCCTGTTCCAAAAGTACATCTTTCCCGGCAATTCCAAGATCAGCGGCACCATATTCAACATAAGTGACTACGTCCATCGGCTTTGCCATCATCACACGAATATTTTGCTCAGGGAATTCAAGTATAAGCTTTCGGGACTCTTCAAGATCTGCCCCTAAGTCGTAACCCGCCCTTTTCATAAGCTCAGCTGCTTCTTCGTATATCCGGCCTTTCGGCATCGCGATTGTCAGACGTTTACTCATTCTGACCACCTCCTACCTGTGTAAAATCAATTGTATTAGCTAATTGAGCGAAAAAAGCAGGGAGATCCGGTATCTGATCTACATGCTGTAGAAGGACAGCATAACCTTCGTTACGGTATTGATCTGCTTTTCTTTTCCCCTTTGCATACGAATCATCGTCTACAATAATGCCGATTCTTTCGTCCCGATCTTCTAAATCATTTAACGCTTCTACCAGGCGCTCTAAATGAATGGCAAAGCCTGTAGCTGATGCATTCAATTCAAAAGACGGAAGCAGCGTGTCATAACGTCCTCCGTTACAAAGCAAAGCACCTAGATTAGGCGCATACCCTTCAAAAAGAATACCTGTGTAGTATTCCATATGGCTGATTAGATTTAAGTCAAATTGAATGTAGTCTTCTACTCCGTTTACTTTTAATAAACGGTAGAGCTGTTTCAATTCATTGACCGCCTGCATACACGATTGATTACGCGCGAGCGAACGACTGGCTTCAAAGATTTCTTCTCCTCCTCGAAGTGAAAGAAGCTCTAGCAGAGCTTGTTTTTTATCTTCAGAAATAGAGAGTGACTTCACACATTCTCTGAATCCAACATAGTTTTTTCTATATAAGTAATGAAGCAGGGTTTCCATCGTTTCTTCATCATCTCCGAGAAGATCACTGAAAAATGCTTTCACATAACCAATGTGGCCAACGGTAATAACAAAATTATCGAGGCCCGTCTGTTTAAGAGAATCAACAAGCAGGGCAATCACTTCCGCATCTCCATAAGAGGAGTGGTCACCTATCAATTCTGTTCCTACTTGCTCAAATTGCGCAGGTTTACCCCCTTCGGCCTGCTGCGCACGAAAAACTGGACCGTCATAAGCCAGACGAAGTGGAAACTCTCCGTTTTTTAACTGTGAAGCGGCTACACGGGCAATCGGTGCCGTCATATCCGGCCTTAGTACAAGTGTATGTCCTTGCTGATCCAAAAGTTTGAATAACTGTTGATCCAGCGTCGCACTCACTTTCCCTACTGTATCGTGATACTCCATAAGCGGTGTATCCATAAATGAGTAGCCATATGACAAGATGGCTTCTGATAACTGTCTTCTCGCTTTCGACTTTTGATTATAAAAAAAAGGGAGCGTGTCGCGCATCCCCAGTGGCTTTTCAAACATTAACCGTTTAACCAATGGTATTCATTCCTTTCGACAAATCCTTTAGCTTGCTAATATGCTAACAAAATAAAGATACAGCGTCAATGCTCAATCTCTCCCTTATGTTCCCCTTCCTATCATAGCAGAAACAATAGTTTCGGTCTTATTTAAGAGGAAAAGAAGTATAAGGAAACCCGCTTATAGAGAACTCTTGTTTTTATGAGCAAGTAGTTGGATCAACCTGTATCCATTTAGTAACTCGGACAAATCAATGGCAAATTTCATTGTTGATTATCATAAGCATGTTATTCAACTATAGAGCCATAAACTGTAAGACTCGATTTCAAGATATTGGTTCACGGTAGATGTCCTGCGGGGGACGTTTCGCTTTCCTGGACCATCACGACGAAGAATCCAAACCGACCTTTCGCAACCAGGAGCTAAATATAAAAACTATGAGGTAATAGAAGGATCAGTAACTGTCCAAGACTTGGTTGTTATAGAAATATAGTCGTGAAATTCCCGAGGGGCTTGCCCCGAAGAAGACGTCAGTACACCTGTTCCAGGAAACAGCCCATTTTACCTCAGATCTTGGCCAACAACTCCCCATTCACACCTCTATTAAAAAAAGCCCCTAAATAGGAGCTTTTTACTTGTTCATTCTACGACTGACGATAAATCCAGTAACTCATCTGCGTAGCGAAGCGTCAAGGGATCTCCTGTCACTTGTTCCTCTCCAAAAGCCAAGTGTACATAAAGTTCCGCCACCTTTTCTTCTTCCCCACCTTTATTTCCCGATTCAAGAGCGATGACTGATTCATAGATCAGTGCCATCTGTCTAGCAATTGATTTACTATAATACGTTTGAATATCAGATGGTTGATTTAAAACTTCTGTGACTTGCTCTGACAAAGTCAGGATTTCCTTTTTTACCACTTCTATTTGAGAAGTGAATCCTTTCACTCGCTCAAGACGCTGGGTTATTTCCTCATAAAAGAAGGAGTGAGCACCGAATTTATTTATCAGACGCAGGACTTCAAGCCCCAGGATGTTAGTTGTGCCTTCCCAGACTGTGAGAACTTGAGCATCTCGCAACAGTCTTGGCGTCACAAAGTCTTCAATATATCCGTTGCCACCATGCAATTCAATCGCTGCATGGGTAAATACGACCGCCTGTTCGGCTGTTTCTTTTTTTAAAATCGCAATTTTAAGTCGGTTCATCACCTCTTCGGAAGAAGGAGCCGCGCTCTTGGTTGAGGCTGTCGCTTCAAAATCACTGATCATACCAAATACCGCTCGCGTTTCTATTTCCTGCTTTACCTTCAGTTGCACCAGCGTGTCCTTAATCATCGGAAAATCAATCAGCCTGTTCTTAAAGGCTTCCCGCTTAGAAGCATACTCTAAAGATTCTGTATAGGCGCGTCTCATGATTCCGATAGAGGCTACAGCATTGCATATTCGGGATAAATTTAATGCTTCCATCATATAATAAAAACCTTGTTCAGGTTTTCCAACCAGATAACCTACAGCTCCGCTGAATTCAACCTCCGCAGATGGAACAGCACGAACACCAAGTTTATCCTTCAGTCTGCGAATTTGAATACCATTAAGCTCCCCATTTTCTTTTTTCCAGGGAACTAAAAATAAGCTGAGTCCCTTCGTCCCCGGAGGAGCATCTTCCAACCTTGCAAGAACCATCGCGATTCCGCAGGCGCCAGCATTACTGGCAAAATATTTTTCCCCATAAATCAGGAAATAGTCTTCTTCCGAAAAAGCTTTAACTTCATTAGCTCCTACATCAGATCCTCCCTGCCTTTCTGTGAGAAACGTTGCTCCTTCATACAACTCCATTTCCCCTGTAGATAGGACGTGAGGAAGATATTTCTCTTTTAACGTTGGAGAGGCGTAATGTTCGATTAAATAAGCAGTAGCCATGGTCAACGTAACAGGACAGTAAAACCCTGACTCTGCCTGAGAAAGAAGGTAACCTTGAGCGAAGGAATAAACATATCCCCCTGGACGTCCTAGTTCTGGTATGTCTTTATGAATGTAGCCTACAATGCCTGCTCCATATGTTTCCGCAATCGTTTTTTTATAGCCTTCATTTAACCACACTTCAGATTGGTCTTCCCCGTACTTATTATATTTTATTAACTTGGGCTGACCATCACGATCTGTGTGACGTGCCCGATTATCAATCTCCCCAGCGCATAAGCCGCCGAACTCTTGCAGCTGTTCATCGGCCCATTTCCATAATGGCGGGTCCAATTGTTCCTTTAAAATGGCCTGCAGGTTTGAATCCCTCTCATAAAAATTCACAGTTTTCCTCCTACCGGTTATGAATTTGTTCGCAAAGCTAAGTATTTATTAGTTTCCCTGTAGTGTTTTTTGGCAGCTCACAGAGGTGCCCCTCTCCTTTTTCCTAATTCTTCTTCAAGTTTGCGCAGCCATAAATTCATCTCAGTCTTCAATTGCTCCAGTTCCAATAATCGTCAGTCAACTTCTCTCAGTTTACTGCGACCATACTTCATCGTTCTCTCTAATTCCTGTACACCCGAAGGTTCAAGATCAATCAATTGAATCATGTTTTTATTTCTTCGAATGGGAATCCATACTTCTATCCACAAAATACAAGACTTAATCGTGTTATGTCTTTTCTACTGTATCGTCTATGTCCATTTTTACGATGGGGATGAACGAGGCCAATTTCTTCATAATAGTGAATCGTTCGTAAGGTCACCTGAAATTTTTCTGCTACTTCAGCAATCGTTAAATCTTTAACCATGCCCCTCCCTATTATGTTTGAAAATTCTTACAATTACACTATACCATTTACGTTAACGTTTACTTTAAATATTTGGAAATTAAAACAAAAAAATACCCTGCTAAATGAGCAGAGTATCTTCCTTTATAGATTATGTCGTGACTGTAAAAGAAACAAAAAAGCGAGTAAAGATTGAGGAATCTCATCGCGTCTCTTCCACTCAATTAAATATCCACTGATTCTTTCAAAGCGTTCAGCTGCTTCTATAGGAATAGCATTCTGTTTAATAACCGCCCAGATGTTCCCCTCATGATCTTTTACTTTATAGTGTCCAATTTGAGGGTCCCCTTCTGCACTCCACCTGCAATAGTCTTTTTCTACATAGCGGAATAGACTCTTGCCCGTGGTCTTATCTTTACTATCCTTTGTGTAAGCCACATAGTGACCATTAGGAAGCTGGATATAACCTCGCCACGAGAAACCTCCCTTCTTCTCTATGCGATACACGGAATCTCCATGTTGGTTGTACATTTGATAGTCCGCAGAAAGAATGAACCCATAATAAGCCAAAAAAGTGAGCTTATGCAGGAAGCTGGGCTTTTCTTTAATATAAGCGTATTCCTTTCCATCCATATCATATAACGTGGCCTGAAAAACATTCTTCGTACTATGTCCCATATACATTCGGGCTGGAAGTTTTTCAACTGTCTCTACTGTAAGATCTTCCGTAAAATCGTTTTCGGTTTGTTTAGCTTTTTCAATATCACGGAGTCCGGTTTTTAGTAAGGCGAATCCGCTGAATGTGAAGACAGATCCATAAAGAAGACTCAGCGGAAAGCTTTCAAATTGCCAGGCAAGGATACTTAGTAAGAAAAACAGTCCTCCGGCAAGCAACAACCCTCCCGTAATCACCTGCCTCCGACCGTCCTGGCGGATCAGAGATTTAACATTCGTCATATACTTCACCTCTCATGCTAATTCACACTAACTATTGGAAAGGGTCTGTTAAACTTCCGTGTTGATCTTAAGGTTAAGCTCCCGTTTCTGGAAGACTCAGTTTCGAGCTAATTGGGCCCGTTATTAGAAAAGAGAGGAGGGTTGGTGGGGAAATAACTTGCTTTCCTATGGGGGAACGGTGAGCTTCCTCGCTCGTTTCACTCCCTGCGGGATCTCACCTAGTTCCTTCTCCCATGGGAGTCTCGCCATTTCCCCACCAACCCAGCCATTTCTTGTAACGGACCCTGTTATAGAAGACAGGAGCCAAGCTTTATCTGCCTCAAATGCTTCTATAACACGGTTCCTACACGTAAACAAACAGTAAAAACCAAGGTGGATTATAGATGTGGAAGGTGTTTATGTAGAGAACTTAGAGCTCTCCATGATCGCAAAGGGGCGGAAGGGAACGGCGAAGACTCCTGCGGGATGAACATGATCGGTGAGATCCCGGAAGGCGAAGCCTGAGGAAGCTCACCACATGCCCGCGGAAAGCGAGTCGTTCCCTGGAGCCCCTACCTCTACAAAATATCTCGAAACTGAGTCTTCGACTAAACGGCCCTATTGCGTAATAAGCCTCTTATGAAAATCAACAATTAACTTTAATAGAGCCATTGGAAAAAGTATCCTAATCACAGTTTATCATATCCTCTCTCTTTTCCAATGTACATACAAAAAAGCGCCCCGGAAATCGGGACGCTTTTTTTGCGAAAGTTTATGCATATTCAATTGGGACTACTGCTTCTTTAAGAAGCTGATCTAATTCTTCCGTGTAGATGCGCTTTTGTTCATCGGTGTAATTCAAGGCTTTTGCCATATAATTAATAACCGCATCCTTGTGTTCATGAACCCAGTTGATATTAAAGAATAAAGCAGCCGTCCTGCGCACAAAGAAATCGACCGGTTTGTACGTGAATTCAGCTTCCAGTGCATATGCAAGCTGAGCAAAAACCACAGGGTCCAGCTGCGCCTGCTGAGCTTCCTGTTTACGATTTTTATAAATATGGAAGACAGCATCCACATTGGATCCGTAAAGACGGACAAGTTTTTCAGCCGTTTCTTCTGAAAGTCCAATGGATTCTCCAATTTGAATTCTTTCTTTCAGAAATTGCTTAAATCCTTGAGAGCCATTTACTTCGCCTCCGGAAATAGGCATATGCTTTGTCTCAGACTCTGAATAAAGAATTCCGTATTCTTCCATCAATTGATCACGTACCAAGTCTATAGCCTGTTGGGACATTTTACGGTAACCTGTCAGTTTTCCGCCCGCCATGGAAATCAGGCCGGAATCAGAAATGAAGATCTCATCTTTTCGGGAAATTTCTGAAGGATCTTTTCCTTCCTCATGGATTAATGGACGCACACCTGCCCAGCTGGATTCTACGTCTTCCGCCGTCACATCAACGGTCGGAAACATATCATATATCGCATTCAGCACATAGTCACGATCATCTTCAGTCATAGTCGGATGAGAGATTTCATCAGAATACTCCGTATCAGTTGTACCTACATAAGTCTTACCATCACGAGGAATTGCAAAGATCATTCGGCCATCCGGGCTATCGAAATAAATCGCCTGTTTAAGAGGGAATTTAGACTGATCGAATACGAGGTGAATTCCTTTTGTTAGCTGAAGGGTTTTTCCTTTTTTCGATCCGTCAATTTCACGAAGATCATCTACCCACGGGCCGCCAGCATTAATAATTTTTTTCGCTTTTACATGATACTGCTTGCCGGAGATAGTATCTTCTATTTTTGCACCGACCATTTTTCCGTCTTCATTATAAATAAAATCAACCACTTTAGCATAATTAATGGAGTTTGCACCATACTCTACTGCTTTTTTCATAACTTCAAGTGTTAAACGGGCATCATCGGTTTTATATTCTACATAGAAACCGGCACCTTTAAGGTTTTCTTTTTTTACAAGTGGTTCGCGTTCCAAAGCTTCTTCCGGGCTGAACATGGTTCGGCGTTCTGATTTTTTCACCCCTGCCAGGTAATCATAGACACGCAGCCCAAGGCTTGTTGAGAACGGTCCGAAGTTACCTCCCTGGTGGAATGGAAGCATCATCCACTCTGGAGTGGTTACATGAGGACCATTTTCGTACACGATTTCACGTTCTTTCCCTACTTCAGCCACCATTTTCACTTCGAAATTTTTCAGGTAACGAAGTCCGCCATGGACTAATTTTGTGGATCGGCTTGATGTACCAGCTGCGTAGTCCTGCATTTCCACGACTGTAGTTTTCATTCCACGGCTGGCTGCATCGAGAGCAATTCCAGATCCGGTAATTCCCCCGCCAATGACGAGGACATCCCAATCTTCTTGGGTGAGTTTATCAAAATGTGATGTTCTCTCATAACTAGAGAAAGGTTTCATGTTATCTCTCCTTATTTGGTTGGGCTTCATTAATGTTACCATCTTCTGATACGTTTATTCCCCATTAATCGAGGAAGTATGTGTGCAATTGCCTATAGAAATAGAATCTTTGACCGGCTATAAGAAAAGAGACCACGAATGACTTTATGCTATACACATAAAGGTTCGTGGTCTCTCCATATCTCCGACCGATAGAATTAACTTGTAGTCCTATTATATCAGATTACTTACCAAAGTCAAAAATCAATCTTGTTTAAATACTCGCGTAGCCTCTACTGCTTTTTGCCAGCCTTTATAAAGATCCTCTCTTTTTTCTTTCTTCATAGTCGGTTCAAACTCACGTTCTACCTTCCACTGGTCCGCAATATCTTCGCGTGTTTCCCAGAATCCGATGGCAAGGCCAGCGAGGTACGCAGACCCAAGAGCTGTAGTTTCATTTACTTCCGGTCTTTCCACTGTAACATCAAGAAGGTCACTCTGGAATTGCATTAACAAGTTGTTTTTTACGGCTCCTCCGTCAACACGAAGTTTTTTGAGTTCAATTCCGGAATCTTCTATCATAGCATCCACAACGTCCTTAGTCTGGTAAGCCAGGGATTCAAGTGTAGCTCTTACAAAATGAGCTTTTGAAGTACCCCGAGTAAGGCCGAACACGGCTCCTCTTGCTTCACTATCCCAATAAGGTGTTCCTAAGCCCACAAACGCCGGCACCACGTAGACACCCTCAGTATTGTTAACCTGCCCGGCAATTTCTTCACTTTGAGGAGAATCTTCAATCATTTGAAGACCGTCTCTCAACCACTGAATCGCTGATCCAGAAACGAATATACTGCCCTCTAAAGCATACTCTACTTTGCCGTCAATTCCCCAGGCTAGAGTTGTTAAAAGTCCATTATCAGATTTTACTGCTTCTTCCCCAGTGTTCATTAACATAAATCCACCCGTACCATAGGTGTTTTTAGCCATACCTTTTTCAAAACAAGCCTGGCCAAATAAAGCTGCTTGCTGATCTCCAGCAACTCCGGCGATAGGCACTTCTTTTCCATAAAAATGATAATCTACGGTATGTGCATATATTTCCGAGGAAGGTTTGACCTCTGGAAGCATACTTTCGGGTACACCAAGGATATCGAGCAGTTCCTCATCCCATTTTAAATCAAAGATGTTATACATAAGCGTACGTGAAGCATTAGAATAATCCGTAACATGAGCTTTCTGTCCAGACAGTTTGTAAATCAGCCACGTATCAATTGTGCCGAACATCAATTCTCCATTTTCAGCTTTTTCCCGCGCTCCATCTACGTGATCAAGTATCCATTTCACCTTTGTACCTGCAAAATACGGATCAAGCAATAGGCCGGTTTTATCACGGAATGTGTCATTTAAGCCTTGCTCACGTAGTTCATTACAAATTTTCTGAGTCTGACGAGACTGCCATACAATCGCTTTATAGATTGGCTTCCCTGTATTCCGATCCCACACAACAGTTGTTTCACGCTGATTCGTAATTCCGATCCCTGCAACCTGCCCTGGATCAATATCCGCTCTTCTAAGTACATCTGCAATACAGGAAAGTACCGAAGTCCAAATTTCGTTAGCGTCATGTTCCACCCAGCCGGGTTTAGGAAAATACTGTTCAAATTCTTTCTGTCCAGTCTCCACAATTTCACCATCGTGATTAAATAAGATAGCTCGAGAGCTCGTCGTTCCCTGATCAATTGATAAGATATATTTTTCCATCGCTTATTTTCCTCCTCTAATCATTAAATATTTAAGCAGTTTGGGCCTTTTTCAACTCTATATTCATTGATGAAATAAGCAGGGCCACTATAATTACGGATAACACCCAGAATCCCGCCGTATAGCTTCCTTCAAATATAGCTTGATAAAATAATCCGCCATACACGCCCCCGATAATCGGACCAAGAACAGGCACCCATGAATAACTCCAATCAGAGCTCCCTTTCCCAGGAATGGGAAGAACAGCATGAGCTATCCTCGGACCAAGATCCCGTGCCGGGTTGATGGCATAGCCGGTCGTAGCTCCAAGAGACATACCGATGGCTACAATTAACAAGCCTACGATTATGGGATTTAGACCTTCTGTAAATTCGTTTGCGCCTATGAATAGTATTCCCATCACTAAGACGAAGGTTCCAATAATTTCACTAATTAAATTGGAAATGGGACTGCGAATCGCAGGATCTGTACAAAAAATAGACTTAATAGCTAATTGGTCTTCTGTATCCTTCCAGTGAGGTATGTAATGAAAGAATACAATGACTGCACCAATAAATGCTCCTATCATCTGAGCTAAAATATACATTGGAACTTTCTGCCACGGAAAATCCCCTACAGAGGCAAGTCCAAGCGTAACAGCCGGGTTAATATGCCCACCTGTCAATTTTCCTACGGCATAAACACCCATGGCCACAGCCAGCCCCCATGCTACAGTAATGAGAACCCAACCTCCGTCTGCCTTCGTATCTTTTAAGTTGGCACCGGCAATAACGCCGCCGCCAAGGATGATAAGTATCATCGTTCCAATCAGTTCACCCATGAACTCCGTCAACAGTCTTCTCCCCTTTCTCAGTTCTTACGTAGAAAAACCACACAAATTAATTGCCTTCAGTTGAAAGCGTTTGTGTGGCCACGTCAGTTTCGATCACGAACGGACAAAAGTTTATCTTTGGTGATAATGCCATAAATCAGAACGTGAAGTTGAAACTGCAGAAGCCCCGGCTTCAAGAGCTCGATTGATCTCATCATTCGTTCGAATCAATCCGCCAGCAATTACAGGGATAGCTAATTGATCTTTAATCTCTCTTATCATTCCCGGTAAGACCCCTGGTAAAACTTCGACAAAATCCGGCTTCGTTTTTTTTATGATCGTTATATTATGATCAATAGCCTGGCTATCTATTAAAAATAAACGTTGGACAGAAATAAGACCATGTTTTTTTGCCTGATGGATGACATTGGCTCTTGTCGATATCACCCCGTCAGGTTTAACTTCCTGGGCTACATATTCCATTCCATAGTCATCCGCTTTTAATCCTTGAATTAAATCGATGTGTACAAGAACTTTCTTCCCGGATTTATGTCCGATTCTTACCAGTTTTCGAAGTAATCCTAACCGACTGTCTAAAAGAATGATAAATTCCGTTTCACTTTCTAATAAAGTTTCAAAATCTTTGATCTTCCGCACAGCGGGCAGTACAGATTGATGAATATTCATGAATTCACCTCATTTTTTTTAAGAACCTCTGATCAATGATGCAGGTGATTGATTTAGTAATAGAAAGCCCAACTTTTACCTTTAGGGTGCAGGGGGAATTAGCAACCTTCTCAACACTATCTTTTCGTAGAGCTTTTAAAGACAGAATCGGCTTCCCTACGTTCGTCCATTTCTGCTTTGGTGTAAATCACTTTCATCGGGTTACCTCCCACAAACGTTCCTGCTGGCACATCCTTATGAACAAGCGTTCCGGCGGAGACAACTGCTTGATCTCCAATAGTAATGCCCGGGAGGATTGTCGTATTTGCCCCAATCATCACTTCATCTCCAATGAGAACATCCCCTAGGCGATATTCATCAATTAAATATTCGTGAGCCAGAATAGTTGTGTTATAGCCGATCACCGTATTGCGTCCTACTCGTATTCGTTCTGGGAACATAATATCCACCATAACCATTAATGCGAACGCAGTCTGATTTCCAACTTTCATGCGCAAAAATGTTCGGTAGAGCCAGTTTTTCATCCCTAAAAAAGGGGTGTAGCGAGCAACCTGAATAACCGTAAAGTTTCTAACCACCTTGAAAAACGGCACCGTCTTATAAATGTGCCATAAAGAATTCGCACCTTCAACTGGATACCGATCCGTTTTTCTCATAGGTTATCCCCCTGTAATTTCTAGAAGTTCACTCATATGGTTCAGCATATAATCAGGTTTAAGCTGCTCAAGTACCTCTCTGCCTTTAACCGTCCAAGCTACACCGGCCGTGTGAGTACCAGCATTATGACCTGCTTCAATATCATGTGTGTTATCTCCAACCATCAGAGTCTCGGAGGCTTTGGAGTCTAAAGCCTGAAGAGCCTTAACGATAGGCTCAGGATGAGGTTTTGCGTTGGTTACATCATCAAGGGTAATAATGGTTTCAAACAAGCCGTCGAGCCCAGTAATTTCAAGCCCCATCTGCACCGTGTTTTTCATTTTGGTAGTGACTATACCCATTCGGTACCCAGCTTCCTTCAGCTGTCGTATCGTTTCTGGCACTCCGTCATATGCTTTGACGTAAGCTTGATGATGTTCAATATTGTGTTTCCGATACGTTTCTACCATGTCTTCTACCCGCTCCGGATCAATCTTTTTTAAGCTTTCGCGGAGCGGAGGGCCGATAAAATCCAATATTTCATCTCTCGAATACGATCGGTCACTGTACTCGCTTATTGTATGAGTAAATGAAGCGATAATCAGATCATTTGTATCAATCAGTGTTCCATCTAAATCAAATAGAATGGTGCGTATGTTCATTCGAAGTTTCCTTTCTCTCCTGTTGTAGCTTATTCCATATAAAGCCGACCGCCGCTGTAAGTAATATAGCGGTCACCAGCCGTATTGCAAGCAGCGGCCATATTGGTATGCCAAGTGGAATAAATATCAGTGTATCTTCTACCACAGCGTGGCAGGATACTAAAAAAATTAGCGCCAAATACATATCCTTTTTGGATACTCCATCTTCCTCGACAGCTTGAATCATTAACCCAGCGCCATACGCAAGGCCAATCGTCAATCCCGCTGCTAGCGTCATCGAGGTGTTCCGCTCCATTCCAAGGAAACGGGTGGCTGGAGCAAGCCATTCTGAGAAGCGGTCCAACCAGCCTTTCTCACGTAAATACTGCATAAAAACCATTAGTGGAATGACAATTAAAGCAAGTTGGAAAATTCCCATAAAAGCAGTCTGCAGGCCTTGCCAGATAATTTCGTTCCAGCCTTCTGGATCAGCGGCCTTCTCCGGGGTCATCCCGTATTTAGCTGCACTGCTTCCACCATTCCAAAGAAGGTTGATGAAAATAGCGGCCAAGAAAGCCAAGCCGATCCTTATTCCAGCAACAAACCACCAGCTGACTCCCACTCGCTTGGCAACCGTTGATTCTATAAGCAGATTATGGGAAAAAGACATCATGACCGCCATGATAAAGACTTCTTTTACTGTGAAATCAAAAGAAATAATCGCGGCTATACCGGCATACAAATTTAAAAAGTTGCCTAAAACAAGCGGAACAGCCGCTTCCCCTGAAAGTCCTATCCATTGCATCAATGGTTCCAATTGATCCATAACCCATGACAACACTGGTGTAAATTGAAGGATCGTTACTATAAGAGTTACGGGAAAAATAACCTTTCCAAGTGACCACGTGAGGTCCAGGCCTTTCCTTCCCCCTCGTAAAAAAATGCCCTTCATTTCCTACTCTCCCTTATTTTGCTTTCTTTCCGTTATAATATTTATCCGCGTACCTAGCTTTTCTACGATAAACCATCACGGCTGCAGCGAATAAGACTAAGACGATAGAAATGAATTGAGCCATTCGTATTTCTCCGAACAAGTACAGGCTGTCAGTTCTCATACCTTCAATAAAGAAACGTCCTACAGAATACCAAATAACATAGCTTAAGAATACTTCCCCACGACGTGGATTAAATTTGTGGCGCAGTACCAGGAGAAGAATAAAGCCCAGGATATTCCATAACGATTCATATAGAAAAGTGGGATGATAGACCGTGCCTTCAATGCACATTTGCTGATTGATAAATCCAGGCAAATATTGCATAAAATTATTGTAAAATGCTTCTGAAACTGGACCACCATGTGCTTCCTGGTTCATAAAGTTTCCCCAGCGTCCAATCGCTTGTCCAAGAATTAAGCTGGGCGCCGCGATATCCGCCATCATCCAAAAGGAAATTCCTTTTACCCGCGTGTACACAACGGCTGTGAGTACGGCCCCTATTAAAGCTCCGTGTATAGCAATACCGCCTTCCCAAACGGCAAAAACTTTCCACCACGGACCGCCGGCGTACCGATCCCATTCGAAGATAACGTAATAAATTCTTGCAAATAAGATGGATACTGGAATCGCGTAAACGACAATATCCACCATATAGTCTTTTTTAAGTCCCAGGCGTTCGGTTTCATTGGTCGCAATCCACAGTCCTAAAAAGGCTCCCGTTGCGATAATAAATCCATACCAGTAGATAGGTAAAGGTCCTAATTGGATTAAGACAGGATCAAGAGCCTCAGGTGTACAAGTCATGTCGCGCACGCTCCTTATTCATTTTGCTGATCTTGGTCAATTACATTAGTTAAACGTTCAGAAAATTCTTCAGCCGCATTAACCCCCATACGTTTCAGACGGAAGTTCATGGCCGCTACTTCGATAATGACAGCCAGGTTACGCCCCGGGCGAACCGGAATGGTAGCTTTAGGGATTTCCACGTCCATAATTTTCATGGTTTCTTCTTCAAGACCAAGACGATCATACTGTTTATTTTTCTCCCATAATTCCAGATTAATAATGAGCGTGATCCGTTTGAAACTCCGAACAGCCCCTGCCCCAAACAAGGTCATAACGTTAATAATCCCTAGTCCACGAATTTCCAGCAGATGTTCAATTAGCGGAGGGCTGTTCCCTATTAAAGTATCATAGTCTTCCTGACGTATTTCTACACTATCATCAGCCACAAGACGATGGCCCCGCTTCACTAATTCAAGTGCGGTTTCACTTTTACCTACACCACTTTGTCCAGTAATCAGGACACCTATCCCGTAAATATCTACTAACACACCGTGGATAGCCGTAAATGGAGCAAATTTCGTTTCAAGAAAGTTGGTAAGTCGACTGATTACTCTTGTCGTTTTGTGAGGAGAACGCATTAATGGTACCCCGGCTTCCTGGGCTGCGGTGATTAATTCACTTGGAATATCCATTCCTCTTGTTATAACAATTCCTGGGGTAACATCGGTACAAAGTTTTTCTGATCGTTCATGACGTTGTTCATTGGTTAACTCATTGAAATATGAAAGTTCCGTCTTCCCAAGAAGCTGTAAACGCTCTTTAGGATAAAACTTAAAGTAACCCGTCATCTCCACGCCTGGACGCGAAATGTCACTTGTATGTATTTCACGGTGTACGCCGTCCTGTCCCGCTAACAATTCTAGCTGAAATTGATCCAATAAATCTTCTGTACGCACTTTACTCATCTATTAAATGCCTCCTTAGTCGTTCGATCACTAAACACTATTGTAGCATGTTTTACAAGATCTTGGACATACTCAGAAAACGAGCAGACCGGACACCCTGCACGCTGTAAGAAAAATAGATATGAGAGCAGGAAATCATCCATCAAAATGCTCAACATCGCATAGTGTGGCAGGGTCGATCCAACCTGCTTCGTGTAGGGCCAAAAAAACCGTTCAAGCTAAAAAGTGCTTGAACGGTTTTTTTCTATTTCATATCTTTTATCAGACTATTCAATATTAGGTTAATAATTGAAATAATGATAGCCGCAATAATCGCCATCCCAAAACCTGCTATTTCAAAAGTACCGCCGAGGAATACATCGGTCAGCCATAGTGTAATAGCATTAATGACCAACAGAAACAGCCCCAGTGAAACAATCGTAATTGGCAGGGTTAATACAACCAGAATAGGGCGGACAATCGCATTTAAAATGGACAATATAAAAGCTGCCAATAAGGCTCCGCCTACCCCATCAATGTGGATCGACTCAAATAAAGTACCGACAGCAATAATTGCGATCGCATTTACCAAAATATGCAACAGCCAGCTTTTCACTTAGATCACCCGCTTTCTACTATAAGATACTCACTCTTGACCGGAAGGGGAAACTGTAACCGAGCCTGTTTTCGTTTCCGCCTCCATATGATAGGCAGAGTCATATTCCTCAAATGCCTCAAACGCCAGTTGTTTATTGACGACCTCTTTTTTGTCATCCAATATTTTATAATTATCGATCTGGCAATTTAAGCTGCCAAATTTCGTACTCAGCTTTCCATCTACCCGTTTATGTTTGGGCAGAGACACTTTAATACTGCCTGTAGTGGCTTTGTAAAAACCGGTATGGGCTTTTTCTCCAAAATGATCGACTGTGATACTTCCACTTACTGCAGAAACATCACTTTTTCCAAAATCTCCGCCCAGGGTAACCGCACCATTCAATGTATCCATTTCACATGTATCAAATACACCGTCGGCAACGGTAATAGCTCCATTACCTGTCTCTACTTTGCAGGTTTCCCCTGTGACACTGTTCAACTGTATTCTTCCATTAGAAGTTTTAAGCTGGTAGTAATCACTATCTAGATGATTAACAGTGATGGTGCCGTTCGTCAGTTTCGATTTAATGAAGTCATATCGCTTTTTAGGGAGGGTAAGATGAACGAACGTCTTAATTTTTTTAGAAGGACTGGCTAAACGTAAAAGTCCATTACGAATATCAAGCTGGCCATCCGCTAAGAAATGGCTCTTAGCTTCTTCTTCTGTATCTACCTGATAAACTCGCACGTGGTAGGCGGCTTTCACATAGTCAGCATCCCAGGTGTCTACCTCAAGAGAACCATTGGCGATAGAAATATCTATATCATTAAAATGATCGGATTCGGTCTGGGTCTCATAATCAAATTCCACATATTCGCCGAACGAGAGATCAAAATCTGAGTTTTTTATTTTTTCAACAGCGTCGCCGAGGAAATTTTTAATTCCATATTTCTTTTTCTCTTTTTCTTCTGATTTTGATTCATCAGCTTCCCTGTTTTCTACAGCAGCAAGAAGCTTCGCACCTTCTTCAGCTGATACGTTGCCTTCTTCAATCATTTTTAAAATCTTCATGCGCTCTTCATTCATGACTACCATCTCCTTTTCTCATTAGTAAAGCATTCCCGCCACTCGGAATAAAAAAACCAATTAAAAATACACCTTGAAAAAGACAGGGGTGTCCATTCCAAGGTGTCGTTGGTGTTACGCAAATGAATAACGATAAAATCGTTCGGTTTTTAAACGTTCTAACTGTTCTGGCTGGTTATTTAATAAGCTCATCATTCCATCAGCCTGAGAAAGGTGGGCCTTAATTGCTGCTAATTTGTTATCCCAGTAAGGTGTTATATCATATATCAGATCAGGATCTCCAAGCTCAGCTTCATGATTGTTGGAAATAGCATGCATCCATACATCCGGACGTTTTTGAGAATCAATCTTTTTCACTGCTTCTACAGCAGCGGCACCTAACGCATCATGATCCGGATGGACCGCATAACCAGGATAATGGGTGATAACCAAAGTAGCATTAAGTGATTCAATTTTTTCTTTTAAGTGACTGGCAACTTGCTCGATAGGTTCAAATTCAAGAGTTTTATCTCGATAGCCCAGCAGCTCGACATTGATGTCCAACTGTTTCGCTGCTTCCTCTAATTCTTTTTTACGGAAGGAGGACAGCGTCTCTCGATTAGCAAAGACAGGGTTACCCATATTTCTTCCCATCTCCCCAAGCGTTCCGCACAAGTAAGTAACTGGAACACCTTGCTCTCTGTATTTAGCTATAGTGCCAGAAGCACCAAAAGATTCATCATCAGGGTGTGGAAAAATAACGACTACGTGTTCTTCACTCATCAGGATCAGCCTCATGTGAAAATGGGGTCTCACTAATTTCTAAAGCCACCATTAGACGTCCCTCACGATCATGACCGGCCATAAGCAAACGATTTTTATCATCAATTTCAAAATCACTTACCCCTTCTGCATAAACCCAGCCGATATCTAATTTAAGACCAACACGGTATGCTCCTCCGGTACTGACGATTTTCCCATGCTGGTATTTTACGTGGGCATTGCGAATAAACGCACCTACATTATAGGCTTCCTCATCAAAGTGACTCGCATAGGCCCCGTTAGTAGTTTCTAGATGGATATAGACATCCTTTTGAGCCAGGCTGTCTATCTTTTTTTGAACCTCAGTTTGATTAATTGGTTCCACTGCGAATTCCTCCTGTCTAAACATCCTGATGACCAGAATTTCAAAAAAATAAAATACTGTGTGTTCCTGATGTCTTTTATATATCGACCAAAGGGAAAGAACCTCCTTTTGATCGTCTAATTATCCTATCATCCACGATACGTAAATTGGAGGAAGGCGTCAAAAAATCTACTTGTTAGTTGCTTTTTCCTTGGACTCTAACCTTTCCTCCATGCGTTTTCTATCGCGTTCCAATACGGGCTTAAGATAATGACCTGTGTAAGATGCTTGAGTTTCCGCTACTTCTTCAGGTGTACCCGTAGCAATAATTTTCCCGCCTTTATCTCCGCCTTCAGGACCAAGATCGAGAATATAATCGGCTTCTTTGATCACATCAAGGTCATGTTCGATAATCAATACGCTGTCCCCGTTATCGACAAGTCGCTGAAGTACTTTTAACAGACGGGAAATATCATCTACATGCAGACCGGTAGTCGGTTCGTCAAGGATGTAAAAGGACTTCCCGTTCGAACGGCGGTGAAGTTCACTGGCAAGCTTCACCCGCTGGGCTTCTCCTCCAGAGAGAGTAGTAGCCGGCTGTCCCAGTTTAATGTATTCCAGACCTACATCAGCTACTGTCTGCAATTTCCGTTTAATCTTTGGAATGTTGTTAAAGAAATCCAGGGCTTCCTCAATGGTCATAGCTAATACATCTGCAATACTTTTTCCTTTGTATTTAACCTCTAGAGTTTCCCGGTTATAGCGTTTGCCATCACATACTTCACAAGGCACATAAACGTCAGGAAGGAAATGCATTTCAATTTTAATAATTCCATCGCCACGACAGGCTTCACAACGTCCGCCTTTAACATTGAAACTAAATCGGCCTTTTTTATATCCTCGAATTTTGGCTTCATTAGTCTGAGCAAATACATCACGGATATTATCGAATACTCCGGTATAAGTCGCTGGATTCGAACGAGGTGTACGGCCGATTGGCGATTGATCGATATCAATCACTTTCTCCAAATATTCCATACCTTCGATTGTTTTATGCTTACCTGGCTTTTCTTTACCTCTATGCAATTTCATAGAAAGTGATTTATAGAGAATCTCATTTATAAGTGTACTTTTACCAGACCCTGACACGCCTGTGACAGCTGTGAACAGACCTAATGGAATTTGTGCATTTACATTTTTTAAGTTATTTTCTTCTGCGCCTTTGATCTTTAAGAAGCGCTCATCGGGTTTTCTTCTCTCAGCAGGAAGCGGAATGAATTTTTTGCCGGACAAATACTGGCCTGTTAATGACTTACCGCTTTTCATCACTTGCTTAGGTGTCCCTTGAGAAACGATCTCACCGCCGTGAGCACCAGCCCCCGGCCCGATATCAATTAAATAGTCCGCTGCGAGCATCGTATCTTCATCATGTTCCACAACAATCAGGGTGTTATCCAGATCTCTCATACGCTTCAACGTATTAATCAGCCGATCGTTGTCACGCTGGTGAAGACCGATAGAAGGCTCATCGAGTACATAAAGCACCCCGGTTAGAGCAGAACCAATCTGAGTTGCCAAACGAATACGCTGTGCTTCTCCACCCGAAAGTGTACCTGCGGAACGGGACAAGGTTAAATAGTCCAGCCCAACGTTCGCGAGGAAACTGAGTCTTTCACAGATTTCTTTTAAGATCATGCGGGCAATTGTTTCTTCTTTTTCAGTCAATTCCAGTCCTTCAAAAAATTCCTTCGCTTCGGTAACGGAATAATCAGTTGTTATACCAATGTGTTTTCCGTTGATTAATACAGCAAGTGCTTCTTCATTCAAGCGGTTGCCTTCACACTTAGGACATGGTTTTTGGGCCATATATTTTTCCATTTGCTCGCGAATAAAATCCGAACTCGTTTCACGATAACGCCGTGAAATATTTGGAATAACCCCTTCGAAGAAAATTTCATTTTCCCTTACTTTTCCAAAATCATTCTCATAGCGAAAGTAAACTTTTTCATCGCCGCTTCCATATAAGATTCGTTCCATGTGTTCCTTAGGTAAATCCTGAATAGGAACATCCATATCTATACCGTAATGGTCAGCTACACTTTTCAAGAGTTGAGGATAATATTGAGAGCTGGTGGGTTCCCACGCAGCAATGGCATGTTCTTTAAGCGAACGAGACCAGTCGGGAATGACTAGATCAATATCTACTTCCAACTGAGTACCGAGGCCGTCACACCGGTTACAAGCCCCGTAGGGACTATTGAAAGAGAACATTCTGGGTTCGAGTTCGCTTACAGAAAAGCCGCAAATTGGACAAGCATGATGCTCTGAGAAAGACAGTTCTTCCTCTCCTATAACATCGACCAGGGTATGTCCTCCGCCTAATTTTAAGGCCGTTTCAATTGAGTCGGATAATCGACCCTCGACTCCTTCTTTAACCACAATTCGGTCCACTACTACTTCAATAGAGTGTTTTTTATTTTTGTTCAGATTTATTTCCTCGGAAATCTCACGCATTTCTCCGTCCACACGCAGACGCACATATCCTTCTTTCTGCAATTGTTCAAAAACCTTGGCGTGCTCGCCTTTTCGTCCGGATACCACTGGCGAGAGAATTTGCATCTTCGTTCTTTCCGGATACTCCATGATTTGATCAACCATCTGCTGTACGGTCTGAGAATTAATTTCAATTCCGTGTTTTGGACAGGTAGGCCGCCCTACGCGAGCAAAAAGCAGACGCAGATAGTCATAAATTTCTGTTACTGTTCCCACCGTTGACCTGGGGTTACGACTGGTTGTTTTCTGATCAATCGAGATGGCTGGCGAGAGACCCTCGATGGAGTCTACGTCAGGTTTGTCCATTTGCCCTAAGAATTGCCGGGCATAGGCACTTAATGATTCAACATAACGGCGCTGTCCCTCTGCATAGATGGTATCAAACGCCAAAGAAGACTTCCCGGAACCCGACAGTCCTGTCATAACAACAAGTTTATTCTTAGGAATGTCGATGTCGATTCCTTTTAAATTGTGGGCTCTGGCTCCTTTAATACTAATATGCTTGCTGGCCATACTTCCTCATCCCTCCGCTTTTAGTTCCAATAATATATCTCGTAATTCGGCCGCTCTTTCGAAATCTAAATCGCGGGCCGCCTGTTTCATTTCTGTTTCCATATTGTCAATCGTTTCCTGACGTTCTTTCTTCGTCATCTCAGAAGGTCGCTTCATACCGCTATCGTAAGAACCTTCTTCTTCAGAAACGGCCGTTGCTTTAATAACATCACGGACTTCTTTATTGATTGTTTTCGGTGTTATCCCGTGTTCTTCATTATACGCAATTTGCTTTTCACGACGCCGGTACGTTTCGTCAATTGCGAACTGCATCGATTTCGTAATTTTATCCGCATACATAATGACACGTCCGTTCTCGTTACGAGCAGCTCTTCCAATCGTCTGAATAAGCGAGCGGTCTGACCTTAAGAAGCCTTCTTTGTCAGCATCGAGAATAGTTACTAGAGAAACCTCAGGGATGTCAAGCCCCTCTCTAAGCAGGTTAATACCAATAATTACATCGTATTTACCGACACGGAGGTCGCGTATAACTTCTATTCTTTCCAATGTTTTAATTTCAGAGTGCAAGTAAGCAACTTTGATGCCAAGTTCTTTCAAATAATCCGTAAGATCTTCAGACATTTTCTTCGTTAACGTTGTCACAAGGACCCGTTCGTTTCTTTCTGCACGCTTGTTAATTTCACCTACAAGATCATCGATTTGTCCATGAATCGGACGTACATCAATTTCTGGGTCAAGCAGACCAGTCGGCCGGATGATCTGTTCAATGACTTTAGGCGTATGTTCTAATTCATAAGGTCCTGGAGTAGCAGATACATATGTGATTTGATTAATATGATTTTCAAACTCCGGAAACTTAAGCGGCCGGTTATCGAGCGCTGAAGGTAGTCGGAAACCATGATCAACGAGTACCTGTTTACGTGCCTGGTCCCCATTGTACATACCCCGTACTTGAGGAAGTGTAACGTGCGACTCATCTGCCATAATCATGAAATCATCTGGAAAGTAATCCAGGAGTGTGTATGGAGTTGCGCCTGGTTCACGAAATGTCAGATGACGCGAGTAGTTTTCGATCCCTGAGCAAAAACCCATTTCATTCATCATTTCTAAATCATAGTTCGTCCGCTGTTCTAAACGCTGGGCTTCGAGCAATTTATTTTGCTCACGCAATTTTTTCACGCGTTCGATCATTTCCTGCTCTATATTAACAATTGCTTTTTTAAGCTTAGACTCTCGTGTTACGAAGTGAGAAGCTGGGAAGATAGCTACATGCTCTCGGTCGCCCATAACTTCTCCTGTCAGCACGTCTATTTCACGAATCCGATCGATTTCATCACCGAAAAACTCGACACGGATGGCATGTTCTTCACGGGATGCTGGTATGATTTCAACAGAGTCTCCACGTACCCGGAACGTCCCCCGCTGGAAGTCAATATCGTTACGTGCATACTGAATATCTACCAGATTACGCAGTAATTCGTCACGATCTTTTTCCATTCCTGAACGGATCGATAGTACCTGACTGCGGTATTCGTCTGGAGAACCTAAACCGTAAATACAAGATACACTTGCCACAATAATAACGTCGTTTCGTTCAAACAAAGCTGAAGTTGCAGAGTGTCTAAGCTTATCAATTTCATCATTGATGCTCGCGTCTTTTTCTATAAATGTATCAGAGGAAGGCACGTAGGCCTCCGGCTGATAATAGTCATAATAACTGACAAAATATTCAACAGCATTGTTTGGGAAAAACTCCTTAAACTCGCTGTACAGCTGGCCGGCCAGCGTTTTATTGTGGGCAATGATCAATGTAGGTTTATTGACTTCTTGGATCACGTTGGACATGGTAAACGTTTTTCCTGTCCCTGTCGCCCCTAAAAGAGTCTGATGTCTTTCACCACGATTTATTCCATCTACAAGCTCCTGAATTGCTCGCGGCTGATCTCCTTGCGGGGAATATTGTGAAACCAATTCAAATTTATTCTCCATGACGAAAACCTCCGTTCTTAACTAGTCATCCTTAGTTTACCACAATAGTTTATCATTCTAACATTAAACGAACAAACATTCGGTACTGAATAGACACAAACTTTTACTACATTAAATAAACTCCTGAGAATTAAAAATTCTCAGGAGTTTCATTAGTTTCTCTTCCTTAGCAACAAGAATTTGACCATTTTTATTTTCATGTAAAAGGGTCTTCATGATAATAGTTGAAAGTTTTCTTAACGGGTAAGGTTTGACCAGATATCCTTCGACTTCGATTTCGGGCACATTTGAAGATTCACTGATAGCACTAGAGATAAATATGGGAACATCAGACAGAAGAGCATAAGTCTTAACAGCCTGTATAATCTCCCACCCAGATGTTTGATCAGCTAGTGTTATAATCATTTGTTATGTTGTATTGTGGATATTCGAAAGCTATAGACAGATTTTCCTGTTAAAAAACCACTACAAATATTTGTAGTGGCTTTCCTATTTTTATTCAAATGTCTGATTGTACTGGTTCACTTCAAAAAGATCGGTCAATTCTATCTTAGGATGTTTATCTTCAAACCAGCGGAGCGAGAAATCGTTTTTGAAAAGAACTAACGGATTGCCTTCCCGGTCCTCTACCAGCATATTCCGTTCATCAAATAAGGATTCATCCACCTGATCTTCTCGCAGCCAGCGAGGGATACGCTCTCCAACTGAAGTAAGTTCTACTTCAACATTATACTCATTCTTCATACGATATTCGAAGACTTCATACTGAAGTTCACCTACAGCTCCAATAATATAGTCTTCAAAGCGATAACGTTTAAACAGCTGAATCGCTCCTTCTTGCACCAGCTGTTCCAATCCTTTTCTGAATTGTTTGGACTTCATTACGTTCTTGGCCGTTACTTTCTTGAACAATTCCGGCGGGAACTGAGGCAATTCGTCGTATTCGAAATTTGATTTACCGGTAACGATGGTATCCCCAATTCGATACACGTTCGGATCATAAATTCCAATAATATCTCCAGCATAACCTTCTTCAACCGTTCCGCGGGAGGAAGCGACAAACTGCTGGGATTGTGCCAGCTTAAAAGATTTCCCTGTACGCGACAAGGTTACGTTCATACCACGTTCGAATTTACCTGAGCAAACTCTTACGAAGGCTATCCGGTCTCTGTGCTGTGGATTCATATTCGCCTGGATTTTGAAGATAAATCCAGAGAATTCCTCATGATCCGGTGAGACGACTCCCTCGGTCGACTTCCTTGGGGCAGGCTCTGGAGCCATCTCAATGAAAGAGTTAAAGAACGTTTCTACACCAAAAGGGGCAAGAGCGCTTCCGAAGAATACAGGAGTTTGATCACCTTTCATAACTTTATCCATATCAAAGCCGTCTCCCGCTTCATCTACAAGCTGCATTTCTTCTTCGGCCTCTTTAAATGTAGCGTTTTCGGTAAGCTCCGGATACTGATCCAGCTCATTATAAGGAATATAAGCTTCTTCTTCATTACCTGTGTAATGTACAAATTGTTCGTTATTTCTGTCAAAAACTCCCAAGAACCTTTTCCCCATGCCGGCTGGCCAAGTCATTGGGTAGGTTTCAATGTTAAGGGTTTCCTCAATTTCTTCCATAAGTTCAAATGGCTCACGCCCTTCACGGTCCATTTTATTAATGAAAGTGAAAATAGGAATACCGCGCATTTTACAAACTTTAAATAGTTTCAGGGTTTGGGCTTCAATCCCCTTAGTTCCGTCGATCACCATAACCACACTGTCTACAGCCGTCAGGGTTCGGTACGTATCTTCACTGAAATCTTCGTGCCCTGGCGTATCAAGGATATTAACCTGGTAGCCTTTGTATGGAAAATTCATTACACTGGAAGTAACAGAAATTCCTCGCTGTTTCTCAATTTCCATCCAGTCCGAAGTGGCGAACTTTCCTGATTTTTTACCTTTTACAGTACCTGCTGAACGGATAAGGTTACCAAATAACAGCATTTTCTCAGTCATTGTCGTTTTCCCGGCATCAGGGTGGGATATAATAGCAAACGTACGGCGTTTTTTCATTTCGTCTTGAATATTCATCGTCATATCCTCCATATTATTATGTTCATTCGGGTGACTTACGTAAGGTAGGATATACGTATCACATTGGCCGATTCACTCCATAAAAAAACCGCTCACTCGATTGAGCAGTAATCTCGAATTTATAAACTCATACTTTGAAAGTTAGCACAACCATGCATTAAAATCAATCAAGAATCAACTAAATCCCCTATTTTCGCTTGCATAAATTCCTACCTCAGGTCATCCATATCCTGGAATACCTGAGGTAGGAATTTATGGGGGACCCGAGGTGACAGATATAGTTAATTATCATCTGTTCAAACCTGTTATAATAGAGGAAATACAGATAGTAAGGATGCCATTTATGCAATCGTACTTATTACAACCAAGTGATATCAAGAAAATAACCGGCCACACCTTTTACAAACGTGGAAAACAATATTATGAAGCAAATAAAGTATATGGACTTTCTTATAACGGTGCTATCCGCTCTTGGCGGGCTGTAGTTGCTGGTACGCATGATTACGAAGTGCGGATTTTCTTCTTTGAAGAAGATGATGTGGAAGCCACCTGTGAATGTGAAGCTTACAATAATTACTATACATGTAAACATATCGCTGCCGTCTTAATAGCTATCCGTGAACGTGCCCTTGAGGAACTCGGTCCCAAGCTTGCCGTGAAAGGACGACAGGTGAAGAAAGAAACCAACCATGATCGTTTGTTTGCCATGCGATTATTTGAAACTTTCCGCCAGCGTCAAGAGAACCGGCAGTCAGAAGGCTTAAAGAAGCCAATTCAAATTCAATACTTTCTTCATCTTCAATCTCTCCTGGGCACTAAGAATCTAAGTGTAGAATTAAAGTTTGGTGAAGGATATCCGTATGTTATCAAAGACATTCGTGAACTGTTGGAACATATTCAAAAAGATCAACCTTACCAGATATCTAAAAAGTTCACATTTGACCCGGCTGACCACGTATTCGAAGAAAAGGATAAAGAAATCTTGTCACTTTTACAGCAAGCCTATGAGCAAGAACGTTTCTATGAGCAGCAATGGACACAAAACGATAAGAAAACGTTACGTATCTCCCCGGTGCTAGCCCAGGATCTATTGCCCAAGCTTGAGGAGCAGCAGGCTCAAGTTTCTGTTAAGGGAGAGCTCGCTGGTCAGTTACGCTATAAAACTGAATTTCCAGAGCTTTCTTTTTATATATCTGAAGAACGCGGTCACTTTCATATGCATATGAACCATTTGAAAAACTATGATTATTTAGCTGATTATCACCTTTTATATAAAGAAAGCACTTTCTATGCGCTGGACCCGCAAAAAGAGGAAGTGCTCGGAACACTTTACACTTTGCTTCCTTATAACTCAAACGGAAACCATACCGTGAGTCACTCAGATATGGAGGGCATTGTTTCTTATGTACTTCCAGAGCTTGAAACAATCGCAGAAGTACAGCTGGATCAAACAGCACAGAAAAAAATCAGCCAACAGCCGCTTCAAGCGGAAGTTTATTTGGATTTCTTCCAGTGGACCCTAACGATCAATGTCCGGTTTCGCTACGGAGAGCTAATTATAGATCCTTTTAAACAGAACTCGGTCCCCAATCAGACCATTATTCAGCGAAACAGTACAATAGAACAGGCCATCATACAAATTATTGAGTACGCCGAATTTAAATTTGATGGAGAAATCGTCTATATCGAAGAAGAAGAAGCGATTGACACCTTCTTTTCCGAATATCTGCAAAGATTAAAAGAGCATGCTGAAGTTTATCTTTCTTCCTCTGTCCGATCCCTGCTTGCCGAACAGGATCATGAGCTTAAACCTTCCGTAAAGGTGGAAAGCGATGGCAGCTGGCTGGATATCAGTTTCGGCATCGATGGAATAAGTTCTGATGACGTAAGTGCTGCAATGAAAGCTGCGATAGAGCGTAAAAAGTATTACCGACTTTCTGATGGAAGTCTACTTTCACTGACTTCTGACTCCTTCGAACGTTTTCAGAGATTGGCCGATGAACTGGACCTCTCCTCTAAAGATATTGACAGCAGTGAACTGCATGTGTCTCAGGCCCGGACCCTGCAAGTAGAAGATGTGCTGCAGCCAGGAGAATCGGAGCGGGATCAGAAGTTTACTCAACTGGTGGAACGTCTTCAATCTCCAGAAACGTTTAATTTAAATAAACCAGATGGATTAAAAGCAGATCTCCGCCCTTATCAGATGACAGGTTTCCGCTGGATGAAAACTCTGGCAACCTATGGATTAGGCGGCATTCTTGCGGATGATATGGGCTTAGGTAAAACCATTCAAGCCATTACTTTTCTTCTCCATGAAAAGGAAGAAGGTACATTGAACGCGCCCGTCTTAATTATTACACCTGCGTCACTCGTTTATAATTGGAAAAAAGAACTCGAAAAGTTTGCTCCAGAATTAACGGTACAAATCATCTCCGGTGACCCACTTGCCCGGCAGCAGATGATTACAGAAGGATCAGCACACGTGTGGATCACCTCTTATCCTTTGCTACGTCAGGATGCAAAATTTTATGAAACGACTCAATTTCACGCTATGATTCTCGATGAATCGCAGGCTATAAAAAATGATACAACTAAGACTGCATCCGCTGTCAGGACGATTCGATCCAGGCATCGCTTTGCTTTAAGTGGTACGCCTATTGAAAATTCACTTCAAGAGCTTTGGTCGATTTTCAGAACAATCATGCCTGGTTTTTACACAAGCAAGAAAAAATTCATGCAAATGAAGCCAGAGAAAATTGCACGCATGACTCGTCCTTTTATACTCCGGCGTATGAAGACGGAAGTACTTGATGAACTTCCGGATAAGATCGATACAGTCCAATATTCAGAACTTACTAGGGAACAAAAAGAGGTTTACCTGGCGTACTTAGAACGTATTCAAAATGATATCCAGGAAACTATTGCTACAAAAGGAATCCAGCGCGGAAAAATTGAGATTCTTGCCGGCCTAACACGCCTGAGACAAATCTGCTGTCACCCTTCTCTCTTCCTTGAAAATTACGAGGGGGGCTCCGGGAAACTCGATCAGTTAAAAGAATTGGCTCACGAAATGAAAGAAAGTGGACACCGTCTGCTTATCTTTTCACAGTTCTCCAGCATGTTAACGTTATTGCATCAGGAGCTCTCCAGCGATGGTATTGACGGATTCTATTTAGACGGAAGTACGAAAGCCGACAAACGGATGGACATGGTGGAACGGTTCAACCAGGGAGAAAAAGATGCATTCTTTATTTCCCTTAAAGCAGGAGGGACAGGTTTGAACCTGACGGGCGCCGATACAGTAATTTTGTATGATCTGTGGTGGAATCCGGCTATTGAAGAACAAGCTGCAGGACGTGCTCATAGAATTGGGCAGGACAGAGTCGTACAAGTAATCCGCATGATTTCAGAAGGAACCATTGAAGAACGGATTTACCAACTGCAGCAAAAGAAAAGAGACCTTGTGGATCAAATTATTCAGCCTGGTGAGTCCATGCTCACTTCGCTTAGTGAAGAAGAGATTCAAGAACTATTTAAATAATCAAACCCTGCGGAAGCTCGTTCCGCAGGGTTTTTGTATTATTACAATAAATGTTATCTATTTATAATATAAAGTTATGTATTTCTAACATGAAAGGTGTGTAAAGAATGACCACCAAACAGATGTTAATTCTCTTCTCTCTGTCTGCTATCTTACTTTTAGTTGGAGGGCTTTCCCAGATCTACTTGCTTGTTCAATAAAGGTTCTAAGTCAATTGTTGGGGTAGGAGGCAAGCTCCTGCCCCTTAACCAACTTGAAAATTTCTACTGTGTTTATATTGATGATGAAGAACCTTCAATCGGAGACGGTCATATCTTCTGAAACCAAAGGCATTTCGTTTAATAACCTTCGTCTGATTGTTTAGTCCCTCCACGAATCCATTGCTATAATTGAATGTAAAGCTATTCAAGAT
>NZ_JBQQCN010000024.1:0-70425 GCF_052246795.1 Halobacillus sp. K22
TCAGAGAGGAAATGATTGAAGACAAAACGAGCGCAACCGATTGTCTTAGCGATGAGCAATTCTTGGGTTTTATTTGGATAGATACGAAAGTTATACGCTTTATGCCTCAACCTTTCCACCTCCTAATAAGGAACATACGTTCTTACTTTAAGATATCACGGAAGGGAGAATATTCAAAGGCATTCGCCTTACGGCGACGGCATTCATCTCCCCCTTACCACCGGTCTTCGACACGGCGCTTGAAGAGGGAGTCTTCTGCCGATGAATGATAAAAACCCTGATAAATTCCCTGGCGTGAATTCTTGATCTGACTTTCAGACATCTGCTTGAAAAATATGCCCACTTCTCCGCCTCCTTTTATAAGATCCCGAAATCGAACGTTTCAAGAGCCTCCTGCAAGGAAATCAACCACTCTTTTTAAAAGTCGAATGAATTACTTCTTCATTAAATAAGGCTCTAGAGTCTTTAGATAGGCTTCACTCTCCGCTATATGCTCCTGGTACTTCGTTATTAGAAAGATGACTGCCGCTACATAAATACATAATCCTACTATGCTTAAGACAACGTGCCAGAAGCGATTAATATACGGACGCGATCGCGGGAAAAATCTTTCTCCTATGACCTCATAAGCAATTTGAAATGGTATGAGCGCAATCAGGACCATGCCTGCAAAAGCTTGTTTAAAGCGTTGGGGAAGCACATGCGGTTTAATCGAGTCGTCTAAATGAGAAGAAGCAATTGTGTATTGGCTGGAAACTTCCCCCTTCCAGTCATACTCTTCCACTATCGTTTTCTCGCCCTGTATTTCAAAGCCCGTGCCCAGTGGCACGTGATAATCTCCAACTGATAAATAGAAAAATAACGAGTAGATTCCTATGATGAGAAGGACTTTAGAAATCCGGAACCAGATTTTTTTCATGATCAAACTCCTCTAAGATGATTGTAACCGCCGTTCTATTATAAATATCCGTGGTATTTCATGAGATCTCTAGGTAATTTCAAGGTGGTTTCCCATTTACTATAATGACTTTCCGCCTCTTAAGAGCTATGGTTTAAAAGCCGTTTAACCGCTCTTATCTGCCCGCGGTGATTGATTTCGTCTTCCATCACATGAAACCACAGGTAGTATTGATTATAAGGAACGCCGTGGCTCCATTTTCCTTCTTCCAACAGCCACTGATCATCTTTATCGGCTAACATGGCTAGTGTGTTGGCCCGGGTTTGATTCAATTGTTCTATGTAATAGTCTAAAGGCTGATGGTGGATCGTTTTTCTCGCCTGATCTCCAAGCTCTAAAGGAATTTTCCAGCCAGCATATTCCTGTTCTGTTAAATCTCTTTTTTCAAAAGATACTACTTGATGCACAAATTCGATGGATGTGATGTGCATTAACAGTGCACCAATTGTGTTCGATGACTGATGCGGAAGAGCATCTAAATCTGCCTGGCTCAGATAAGCAATCTCTTGTAAAGTAACCTCCCGGGTGTGCTCCAGCATCGATACAAGCTCCCCTATTTTTTCCGTATAACCGCTTATTGATTTAATTCGATAATCCACCTTCACGATCCCCTCCTATTCATATATTTCCAGATTAGCAGAGTTTAGGAAAAATCCTAGTCTAGTATTTTTCCTCGTTACGTTATATGCTTAAGATGGCATAAAAAGAGGGATGCGAGAAAAAGCAGCCCTCTTTTCTAATCATCATTTTCCTGTTTATTACGGAAATACTCCACCGCTTCCCGCAATCGTTTATTTTCCTGTTTTAAATCCTCTACATCTTCTTCGTGGATCCATTTGCAAAGTAGCAAACCGCTGACTGTTAATAGAGAAATCCACCATCCGATCAAAGAGAACCATTCCGGTTCATGCCGATACTCATAATAAAATTGGCTAACATGAAAGTCGGTAAAGAAAATAAGGGCTGCAAATGGTACATATATCCCTCGCCACCAGGCCCCTTCTTTTTTTCCACTGGTCTTTTTATATTTAATAGACCATGCCCAGTAGCCGATCACCAGAACAATAAACCAGATAAAGACGACCCATGATGTTGAACCAAAGAACATATGATCCTCTCCCGACTCTGTTTTCATAATTATTTTTAATGGTCGAAGTTCTGAACCTTTTCTAAAAACCGTATAGTTCGAATTCACTTTAACATATATATCCAGTCATCTTTAAAGTACATTCTATGCCCGCTCATGGATAACAGCATAATTCATTCGTCATTCCTCCATATCGTATTACGCTGTCTTCTTTCTTACGCTATGACTGACATATATAATGAATACTAAAATGAAGGGATACATAAACACCCCGCCGATAAGGACTAAACCAAGTACTGGAGCTGGATCGTCTGCCGGATGGTTGATGGGAAAGAGGGAAACAAATATGTAGGTCATTAAAATAAAATAAGGAAACCAGAGTACCACTGTGAGGTAATCTGATTTCCGCTTCTCTATCCACCGGCTGATAATCAGGTAACAAACAATAGCTCCCCCCACCACCCAAATTCCGAGAAGGAGCATTGACAGATTGACTACCACGCTTAACTCCATGTTTAACAGCCTGCTGAGCCGATACGTATTAACCATCAGCTCAGCCGCTGCAAAAAAGAGGAAAGCAACTAATATACTGACTGCATTTATTTTCCCAAAGTAAGCCATACATCCACCTCACGCGCTGCCGTCTGTTAGTCGTTCTTAAATTGTTTTGAATGCTGCTTAGCGAAATCGATAATTTTTTTATACGTTTTCGGATCTATTTCTTTTTTGGAAGGTACATAGAGTTTTGCCGTACCTTCGTCCAGTATTTTAATCATCTCTTTACCGCGAACATATAAGATTACATATAAAAAGGGATGGGTCATCTGGCTTTGAAATAGGAATTCCTTAGGGAAATCGGCTGTAATGAGAAGACGGTCTTCCACTTGCTTTAAGGATAGCTTGCTGTAACATTCAAGGTTTTCTATATCTGTAAGATACATATAAACCCCTCCTTTATTTTACTAGTCATTCGACGTCCCGCTACTTTTGAGTGCGAATGATTTAATCCTACTCATTGACTATTTTCTATATTCCCTAAAAACATGAATCCTTTGTAAATTTTCGAAGACATTTTTCTTAAGTTGATAGCTTATCTTATTCAGTGCTAAGTTTGCAACTATTATGTCAGAATTTTTACTAAATTTAATATTAAGTCCCTCTTAAACTTCCGTGTTGAAGTTAAAGTAAAGCTCCCGTTTCTGGAAGACTTGATTTCGAGATATATGTTGAGCGGAAGGTCCTTCGGGGGACGATTTCGCTTTCCGCGGGCATGTGGTGAGCTTCCTCGGGCTTAACAGCCCTGCGGGATCTCACCGATCATGTTCATCCCGCAGGAGTCTGCATCGTCCCCCTCCGGACCTGGCCGAATCAGAAACTCGAAACCACTAAATACACTGGTTGCTTGGTGAGAAAAAAGGATGGGATGAAGAGTGTATTTCATGCTAAAACGATGTGAAAAAGCTTGTCATAGAAGCATTTGGGACCTATTTAGGAGAAGATCATTTCCCTTTTCTGAAAGGGTCCGTTATTCTCCCTTGGCTGGATTGGTGAGGAAATGGCGAGACTCCCATGGGAGAAGGAATCAGGTGAGATCCCGCAGGGAGTGAAACGAGCGAGGAAGCTCACCGTTCCCCCATAGGAAAGCGAGTTATTTCCCCACCAGCCCTCTTCCAAATATAGTAACGGTCCCCATTTATCTCGAAACTGAGTCTTCAACTAACCGGCCCTATTGCTTAAATAAGCCTTTTTGAAAAATCCATAATATACCTAAAAGAACCAATAGATAAAAGACGCTTTTCATTTTGAAAAGCGCCTTCCAGATTAGATATTTATCCTTGTATATCACGGTTACGATAGCCGATAAATCCGCCAGTCATTAAGACTGCAGCTATTATGGTGAGCAGAATAAGCACGAACGTATTTACGTCTTCGATGGGAAGTTCAGGAACATGCCCGAACGGAGTCAAGTTTCCCACCCATTCATCAAATTGAAATACTCCTCCTAAATAAACTACAAAAAAGGAATAGCCAAGATACAACCATGTGATGGCAGTCAGTTTTGGCAGTAAGCCTGTTAAAAGAACCGCAAGCCCAATGAATATCGCAAGCGCCGGCAGGTAAACCATCGCTGCACCATAGATCGTGGCAAGTGAAGGTCCATCTTCAAGCACAGCCCCAGCCGCTGCCCCGAGACCAAGAGCTGCAAGGGATAACATGACAAAACCGACAATTAAGGAAATCAGCATGTAGCTTGCAAGCAGCCGGTTACGTGAAACGGCTCTTGCCAAAAGATGTTCCGTGCGCCCTTTTTTCTCTTCCCCTTTCAGTTTAAAGACCGCCATAAGAGCAGGTATTGTACAGATCATAGCTATAATCGACATCAGCTTCGCAATAAACTGCTCCGTTAGAGAGCCACCTTCCAGCCCACTCAATAAATCTTTCATAATTTCCATATCTTCAAAAAACGTATCCAAATCACCAAAGATTGAGCCATAAGAGGTTCCTATTAACAACACGCCGATAGCCCAGGCGATGATTCCGGTACGCTGCATACGAAGAGCAAGGCCGATCGGACTTTGCAGGGCAGCTGATGCTCTGGTTTTACCAGGTCTTGAAGGTAAAAATCCAGCATCCAGGTCGCGTATCGAATTGATATACAAAGAAGCCATAATGAAAATAAGAGACACACCAACAGTTAGCAGTATTGGCCACCAATAATCATTGACATACACTTCCGTACCTGTAATCCAGCCAAGAGGCGAGAACCAGGAAAGCGTCTCATTACTCACATCTCCAATAGCCCGAATAAAGTAAGCTGCTCCGAGTGTTGCAAACGAAAGTCCAATCGTTCCACGCGAGCTTTCGGACAACTGGGAGAAAAATGCGGTAATGGCTGCGAATATGATTCCTGACGCTCCTAAGGCTGCTCCGTATAAGAGAGACCCTTCTAAATCGATGCTTTCAATTCCTAATGCATACAATCCGGCGGCTGTCAGGAGTGCCAGCAAAATATTGGTTCCGACCACCACAATTAAAGTAGCATTCAGGCTGGCTAAGCGTCCGGCAGGCAGTGATCGAATCAACTCAAGACGTCCATCCTCCTCTTCAGCCCTTGTATGACGAGCTACAAGCAGTATGCTCATAATGGCTACAGTCACCGCAGTGAATAGAAGCATCTGATGGGCAAGCATAGCGCCGAATGTGTAATCCTCAAGTCCATAGCCTTTTCCAATCATTGCTGTCATCGCAGGATTAACCATGGTCTGAGCTATGGTCTGTCTATTTTCTTCAGTAGCGTACAACCCTGTAAAGGCCTGAGCAGTCAGCAAAGTAATTCCGGACAGCGACAGCAGCCAAATAGGAATGCGGAAGCGGTCCTGCCGCAGTAGAAAGCGGCTGAGCACCCCTGTTTTACTCGACATTTGCTTAAACATTACGCTTCACCTCCGTCTCCTGTGCCTCCGGATTCATAATGACGCATAAACAGGTCCTCTAATGTTGGCGGAGCGCTCTCAAGCTTCACAACCTCATAGGAGCTAATATGCTTGATCACCTTGTCAAGCTGTTCGGTATCAACTTGGAACGAAAGCGCACGCTCTTTTTCTTTCACATCGTGCACGCCAGGGAAATCTTCTAAAGAAGGAATTGGCTGCTTTGTTTCAATCAGAAGATGGGTTCTCGTTAAATGACGCAGCTCTTTTAAGGATCCGGTTTCAATCATCTGTCCCTGCCGGATAATACCGATCCGATCACACAGCTTTTCGACCTCCGATAGAATGTGGCTTGATAACAGAATACTTTTTCCTTCCTTCTTAAGCTCCGCTACACTTTCCTGGAACACTCGTTCCATAAGCGGATCAAGACCGGATGTAGGTTCATCGAGAATATAAAGATCCGCCTCGGATGCAAGGGCAGCTATCAGCGCCACTTTCTGACGATTTCCTTTCGAGTAGGTTCCGCATTTTTTCGAAGGATCCAGATCGAATTTTTCAATCAACTGATCTCTCCTATTAGATGGATTTCCGCCCCTCAGTTTTACAAAAAGGTCAATGACTTCTCCGCCTGTTAAATTCGGCCATAAATTCACGTCTCCCGGAACGTACGCTAGACGTTTATGGATCTCAACAGCATCTTTCCAAGCATTCAACCCGAAGATTTCAGCTTCTCCTTCTGTTGCTTTTAACATGCCCAGCAGAACACGAATGGTGGTGGATTTACCCGCTCCATTCGGGCCGATAAAACCATATACCTCTCCTTTATTCACCTCAATGTTCACTCCATCCAGAGCTTTGAAATCCCCGAATTTCTTAGTAAGCTGTTTAGTACGTAATACAGACATGATCCATCCTCCTTTATTGTAAAACCGTATTATTTATAAAAAGAATGCTTGAGAACTTCAATATAGCGATCAAGCTCCTGCAACATTTCTTCGAGATCCATCTCATTGATACTCAAGCCTTTAAATTTGGCCTGCTGTTTGTAAGCAAACCCTTCCATCGACCAGCTGATGATTTCGATGATCTTGGAAACGTCCATATCTTCTCTGAACTTTGACAAGTCTATATCCTGTAGCATTTCACGGTAATTGTGATTAATGAATTTTTCTCTTCGGCTGTCCAGTTCACTTTTAACCTCCCCGGAATTCTCGCTCATAGCCGCATTAAGAAAGTTAAATATATGCTCATACTGATGAAAAAGCTTGATTTTTAAAGCAGCGATCTGCCGGTGCCTGCTGAAAATATCTTTATCTTCCCAATCGACTTTCTGCTGCATTTCCTTTAGAAAAAGTTCAACAAAATAGTCATACAACGTTAAATATAATTCTCTTTTATTCGTAAAGTAATGGAATAAAAGGCCTTTTGAAATTCCGGCTTGTTTAACAATATTATTAGTAGAGGTGTTTTTATATCCATTTTGAGCAAATTCTTTCATAGCCGCATTTAAAATGCGGTCTTGCTTTTCTTGATCTAAAGCAAGGAATTTTGGTTCCATACCTTCCCTCCCACCTGTTGACCAATTTGGTCAACATCATCTTACCCCTATTGACCGGATTGGTCAATATTAATTTTCACTATACATTTTTCCCATAAGAAAACCTCTACTCATCGCTTTAGAGTAGAGGCTTTGGTTCAGGCGAATTGAGCTGCATGCAGGCGGCTGTAAAGGTCATCCAGAATCTGGATGACCTGAGGTGGAATTTTATTCCTTATTCCTCATCTCTTTTCCATCCTCCTACTTCTTTTAGGGAGCTTTGGCCATCGTGAGGTTTGTGCTTAATCACGGAAAACGTTCCATCAGTCTCGAGTACCACTGCTTCCACTTCTTCAACAGATGCCAGACCATCAGCCCTGATCGCCTGTCTGATTTCATCTTTCTTCACGCGCTCCTGCTTAAGGGCCTTCTCCATATAATGCCCTTGATACAAAAGCAGCTGCGGTTCTCCTTTAATCATAGAGGTAAAACCTTCGGACCGAACTTCCAGCCATGTCACCACAAATTGAAGTAAAATCAACATACCAAGACCCGTCAGACCCTCGGCAATCGTCATTTTGTCCGATAATATGATCGAGGCGACGACGGACCCAATCGCTACTGTAATTACCATATCGAACATATTCATTTTCGACAGAGTCCGCTTCCCGGATATCCTCAGCATAAAAATTAACGCAGGATAGACAGTCAGCGCCATAATGATAATTCTGAAAATGCCGCTCCATCCATTAAATAACATGTGATCCCCTCTTTTCTCCTCAAGCAATGTACATTAATTTCCACAAAAAACCAGACGAAAAACTTTCTCTCCATAAAAAAAGCCTCTGCTTGTCACAGAGACTCCTCAATCATTTATTGTTCGGCCATCATTTTATAGTATTTATAGAGTGCCTGTGTTCCATCATTGCTCCCGCCAGCTTTACTGAGCTCGTCATAAAGCGACTTCGCAAGCTTAAGGCCAGGAACCGGCAATTCCATTCGATCGGCTGATTGAATAGCAATTTCCATATCTTTTATAAAATGTTTCACATAAAAGCCAGGGTCAAAGTTATCATCGATCATTCGCGGTCCCAGGTTGGACAGAGACCAGCTTCCGGCCGCACCAAATTCAATCGACTGCAGAACCGTTTTCGGATCTAAACCGGCTTTTTCTGCGTAAGTGATCGCTTCGACCACTCCCATCATATTGGAAGCAATCGCAATTTGGTTGCACATTTTTGTATGCTGTCCTGCACCCGCAGGGCCTTGAAGCACGACGTTCTGCCCCATTATTTCGAATACAGGTACAATCTTTTCAAAATGCTCGGCTTCACCGCCCACCATAATCGTAAGCTTCCCTTGCTTTGCCCCTGTGTCTCCACCGGAAACCGGCGCATCATAAGCGTGAAGCTTCTTCTCTTTAGCTTTTTTATCAATCTCTTGAGCCAGCTGCGGCGAAGATGTTGTCATATCAATGACATACGCTCCTTCGCGCGCATTATGTAAAATTCCACTTTCACCATAATAAACCTCTTCGACATCACTCGGATAACCAACGATTGTAATAATAACCTCAGCATCTTGAGCAAGTTCGGCTACACTGTTCTGCCATTGTGCCCCTTCGTCTAATAAATCTTCTGCTTTTTCCCTGGTACGTGTAAATACATGGACAGGATAGCTTGCCTGCAGTAAGTTGCGAACCATACTTTTCCCCATAACTCCGGTCCCTACAAAGCCTATTACTGGTTTTGTCATATGCTCTCATCCCCTTTTTCATATAATATAGGTTGAGTATATCAACTATGGCTTGCGAAAGACAGAATATGGGATTATTAAAAATCTCTGTTAAACTTGGTTGTTGATTTTTCATATAAACCTCTCTCAAGCTATCGGGCCATTTTCTGTAAGACTCGACTTCAAGATAAATTGGGCCTGTTACGAAATGAGGAGCGGGCTGGTGGGGAAATAACTCGTCTTGTTCCATCACCTAGACACTCGAGACATAAACCGCTCATCAACGAATGGAAAAACCGCCATCCTTTTGATGGTCGGCTTATGCTGGTCGTGTCTAACGGGGCGATTCCACATTTGAACACTTTCCTATGGCCCTACACGACGTAGGGTCGATCGACGCTGACAAAGGACGTGGCGACCTTAGTCGATCCTCCTTTTACCATGAGCTTCCTCGCTCGTTTCACTCCCTGCGGGATCTCACCTAGTTCCTTCTCCCATGGGAGTCTCGCCATTTCCCCACCACCCCAACTTTATTAGGGAGAACGGCCCCATCGGGAAGAGAGTATATTTTCTTCCTTATCCTGACTGAAATGCTTATATAACAGGCTATCCCGCATAGTTCCAGCCTGAAAAAGTATATATACACCCATGTTGTTATTTCTTCTCAAGCGGATGAAGGATAAAACCGTTTCGAGTTTCTGATTCGGCCAGGTCCGGAGGGGAACGGGGAGACTCCTGTGGGATACACATGATCGCTGAGACCCCGGAAAGCTTTAGCTTGAGGAGGCTCAGCACAAGGGATGTTCGACTAAGAACGCCACATCGTGTGGCAACGTCGAACGACCCTGCGTCGTGCAGGGCCGCAAAGCGAGTCGTTCCCCGTAGGACCTAACTCTCTCACTAGATATCTCGAAACTGAGTCTTACATAAACAGGAGCTTTACTGTAAAATCAACCCTGAAATTTAAAAAAGCCTATTAAAAAGGACGACCTCTGCATCAGAGATCGTCCTTTCAGTCACATTATTTAATCAATTTAAGCAGTTCCTCGTTAAAACGCTCTTTCTGGTCATAAATCAAACCGTGACCACTGTTTTCAAAGGAAACGAGCGTCGCTTGTTCAATTCCTTCCTGTAATTGTTCAGAGAATTGATAGTCGCAGATTTCATCATTGGTTCCGTGTAAAAGCAGCGTAGGAACCTTAATGGAGCTCAGCTCATCGCGTAGATCTTCATCACGTAAAGATTCAGCACTTGCAATGGTGCCATAGGAAGAAGCTTCTAGAGCCAGGCCAAGGAACCATTCTTTAAGCGGTTCTGAGATTTGTGAATAATAGAAATTACTTCCGAATTCCGATAAGGCAGCAGGACGGTCATTCTGAATCGCATGGATGAGTCCACTGACCTCTTCTTTTTGCATGCCATAGGAATAACCTTCACGCTGAGTGAAGCTTGGGGCAGCTGCGCCAGCCAGAATTAATTGAGCTAATTGGTCATTCGCATACTTCGTGGCGTAGCGGATGCTGATCGGACCGCCCATGGAGAATCCGAGAAGGAAAAAGTTTTCGAGTTTCAATTCCTCAACCACGACTTTAATATCATGAGCGAATGTATCGTAGTCATAGCCAAAGGCTGGTTTATCAGACTGGCCATAACCTCTGAGATCTATGCCGATGAAACGATATCCTTGTCTTGGCAACTCGTTCATCTGGTATTCAAACATTTTGTGATTCAAGGGCCAGCCGTGGATAAAGACAATCGGCTGTCCTTCGCCTATATCTTCTACAAATACGTTAACTCCCTGCTCTACTTCAATAAATTTACCCATAGTTTCAAAACTCCTTTTCAATGATTGTAACTAAATGTTCCCATTAGCAGAACAAATAAAACGCACACGGGTGCTGACTTCAAAACTTCCTCTTGTATTTTTATAGTTATAGAATCATGCGCATCTACCCATACTAGTACAAATAAATACACTTAAGATGGGATGGAAACTTATGAACGGAAAATACATTATTTATCATCAGGTAAGCGGCGGCGTCATTAAAAAAGCGACGATTTACGCCCCTCATCGCGAAACCGCTAAAAAGACGTATTTAGCTAAAAATCCAAAGGCAAAAATCACTCACGTTTTCACAGTCTAATTTGCTGATAAAACCAATAAAGCTGGATCCCCTCGGGACCCAGCTTTATTGCTATGTGCTTCAACACAGTATATTAAGAATGGAAGTCGAGACCGGACTGCACCTCATCAATGTAGCCGGCCCGAATCACATAATCTCCGAAATGCTCATTCTCCTGCCGTTCTTTCGCGTATTCAAACAGCATCGGCTTGATCGTGCCTAGAATCTCTTCTTCGCCAATGTTTTCCTTGTACAGTTTATTCAGGCGATTTCCCGTGAAACCTCCGCCCAAATACATATTATATTTGCCTGGTCCTTTTCCAATAAAGCCAATCTCACTGAGCGCCGGGCGTGAACAACCGTTAGGGCAGCCGCTCATCCGGATGACAATTTCTTCATCCTGAAGACCCGCTTCATCAATCACGTCATCCATTTTATCAATTAAGGATGGGAGGTAGCGTTCTGATTCTGCCATCGCAAGACCGCATGTTGGAAAAGCGACACATGCCATGGAGTTTCTTCGTAGCGCCGAGTTGTAGCGGCCGTCCGTCAGGCCGTACTGCTCCACAAGCTCCTCAATTTCCTGCTTTTTCTCTTCTTCGACCCGGGCAATAATCACATTCTGGTTCGGAGTGAGACGGAATTCACCATCATGAACTTTCGCAATTTCGCGAAGGCCCGTCATAACCTGGTTGTCCTCGGAGTCCTTGATCCGGCCGTTCTGGATAAATAACGTCAGATGCCACAGACCATCGCCTTCAACCCAGCCGTAGCGGTCGCCGTTATGGTCGAACGTATAAGAACGCTCTTCTTCAAGCTCCCAGCCGAGGCGGTCATGAAGCTCGTTTCTGATCCAGTCGAGACCATGACGGTCCACGGTGTATTTAAACCTGGCATTCTTTCTCTCAGAACGGTTGCCGTAGTCACGCTGAATCGTTAATATTTTCTCTGCCACATCAACGATTTTTTCAGGCTCGCAGAATCCGATCACACGGGACACTTGCGGATACGTGTTGGTGTCGCCGTGGGTCATGCCCATACCGCCGCCAACGGCTACGTTAAAGCCTTTCAGTTCATTGTTTTCCACGATAGCAATAAAGCCAAGATCCTGGGAATAGACGTCAATGTCGTTGGAAGGCGGCACCGCGATCCCGATCTTGAACTTCCGCGGCAGATAAAGCGAGCCATAAATCGGTTCAACTTCGTATTCATCCTTGCTGTCTTCCACTTTTTCGCCATCGAGCCAGATCTCATGATAGGCCTTAGTCCTTGGCAGCAAGTGCTCACTTACCTTTTTCGACCATTCATAAATCTCACCATGAATATCCGACTGATACGGATTGGCATTGCACATCACATTCCGGTTCACGTCCCCGCAGGCGGCAATCGTATCCATCAGAGAATCGTTGATCATTTGAATCTGCTTTTTCATATTCCATTTCAAAACGCCGTGCGTTTGAAACGTCTGCCGGGTCGTCAGCTTCAGCGTATGATTGCCATACGTATTAGCAATCACATCCATCACCAGCCACTGATCCGGAGTCGCAACTCCACCCGGTAAGCGGACACGCGTCATAAATTGATAAGCAGGCTCAAGCTTCTGCTGCTTTCGTTCCTGCCTCACATCGCGGTCGTCCTGCATATAGCTGCCGTGGAACTTCATAAGTTTGGTATCTGAATCGGGAACACTCCCCGTAATCGGATCCTGGAGGCTCTCGACAAGTGAGCCTCGTAAATACCGGCTCTCTTTCTTAATCCCTTCCATTTCACTCGGAGGACCGTGCTGCTGGCTGTCCCTCTGTTTACTCATCCAATCGCTCCTTTCTCTTCCCCTTTAATAAACATCGCGCTGATAGCGTTTTTCTTTTCTCAATTGATCAATATAAGCTTCCGCGTCTTCACGGGATACGTTTCTTTCTTTCTCCACGATCGTGATTAAAGCTTCATGCACGTCTTTTGCCATGTATTTTTCATCGCCGCAGACATAAACATACGTCCCGTCCTGCAGCCATTGATAGACTTCAGCACTCTTTTCAAGCAGGCGGTGCTGCACATAAACTTTTTCTTCGTTATCACGTGAAAAAGCCACATCCATGTTGGTAAGTACGCCTTCGTTCAGCCAGCGCTGCCACTCAACCTGGTACAGAAAGTCTGAGACAAAATGCTGTTCGCCGAAGAATAGCCAGTTCTTGCCGGACGCTTCCGTTTCTTCCCGTTCTTCAAGGAAAGACCGATACGGAGCCACCCCTGTGCCGGCTCCAATCATGAGCACTGGTGCCTCAGGATTTTCCGGCAATTTGAAATTCGGATTTTTCTGGACAAAAACAGACAGCTGGTCTCCATGAGTCGCGCGCTCAGCGCACTGAATCGAGCAGACACCTAAACGCTGCCGACCGTGGGCCTCATATCGCAGAGCACCAATGGTCAGATGAACCTCATCTGGATTAGCGGCCTGGCTGCTTGCAATCGAATATAGACGGACAGGAATTTTTCTAAGGATACCGATGAAGTCATGCACGTTCCCTTTCCAAGGACCGAAATCCTGCACGAAATCAAGCAGATCCCGCCCGTAAATATAGGCTTTCCACTGCTCAGAGTCCTCAAGCAGCTCCGTCAGCTGTTCGTTATCCGTCAGGGTCTGCGCTTTTTCAAGCAATGGCTTCGTTAGACAAGTCGTTTCGTAGGTCGACAAAAGCGCCTCTCTGACGGAACGAATTTCTCCATCTTTATTAATCGGAACGGATTCCTCTGGATTCCATCCCATCTCTTTAATCAGTTGATCGACGAGCGATTCATCATTTTCCGGGAAAATCGCCAGGCTGTCTCCGGGTTCATAGGATAGATTCGATCCCTCGAGATCCAGTTCCAGGTGGCGAGTCTCTTTATTGGATCCACGTCCATTCAAATTAATGTTTTCCAGAATCTCAGCGTGGAATGGATGGGCGCGGGAATAAACCGGTGTGTCGTCTGCCTGTACGGACTGGGCCGCAGCAGATGGTGCTTGACTGCCGCTGCCTGCTTTCTGCTCATTTAATAGTGCGAGTACGCCATCGAACCATTCACCTGCCGGCTCTTCAAAGTCAAGATCACAGTCGACTCTAGGGTAGATGCGCTGTGCGCCAAGATCTTCAAGCTTTTGATCAATATCTTTGCCTGTCTGACAGAAGAATTCATACGAACTATCCCCCAGGGAGAGAACAGAGAATCGCACGCCGTCAAGTTTCGGGGCACGTTTGCTGAATAGAAAATCGTAGAAAGAAATCGCATTATCCGGCGGATCCCCATCTCCATGAGTACTCGTAAGTACCAGCAGGTCTTCCACTTTCTTGAGCGCTTTAGGTTTAAAATCATCCATCGATGAAACTGTAACCTGATAATCCTGTTCTTTTAATTTGCCTGCGTATACATCCGCTAAGGCCTGACAATTGCCAGTATGAGATCCAAATAAAATGGTAATCTCTCTTGTTGCTTCCACTGTTGTTTCTTGTATCTGCCCGCCCGTCTCCGGAACTTCGACGGCCGTTTGGGCTTCTGCTCCGGGACTGGATAAATAACCGCTCAGCCAAATTCTCTGCTTTTCATTTAACGTAGGCAGTAAACGGTTCAATAGATCAGCTTGATCCTGGTTAAACGGGCTGTTCATAACCTCTAATGGCAAAAAATCCACCTCCTGTAAAAAATCGATTAATAACTTTCGCTCAGCTGGGTAAAGTATTGGTTCAAGTTAACCACCATAGCACCCATTTTCTGGTTTTTTGGCTGGAGCACTTCGTTAATCCTTTGATCTGCAAGTTCTTTCGCTGTCACTTTTCCAACTGCAACCGCCAGTACCTGGTCATTAAACTGCCGAGTTAACATTTCCTGGTCTTCGGTATCCTCGAATAAATTCTTCACCTGCGTCTTACTTGTAAATATAACCGCTTCGACAGATTGGTCAAAAATCTCCATTTTTAATTCCTGAAGATTGGCTGCCTTCGGTTTTTCAAATGAATAGGGCTGAGAAAGATAAACATCATACCCCATCTCTTCCAGGGTTGATTTCCATTTCGCATCGTCAAGATTATAAGCTTGCAAAAATACGCTTCCCCGCTCAGGCGACGCCTCCAGTTCATGCATCAGTTCAGCCATCGTCCCATCAGCAGCCAAACGTTCCGGCTCAAGATTGTGCTCTTTCATCCAATCCGTTGTTTTCTTGCCACGAATAGCCAGCCGGCTTCTTTTCAATTTATCAATAAAATCCTCGTGCAACTCGTTCCTGCGAGCCGAGTCTGCAAGTGTTCTTGCGCCAATGCCTGTCGTTAAAATCACCCAATCAAATGAGCCGCTAATTAGATCTTGAACATTCGCTGCACTTGTCGTCTCATCCAGATTCATCTTTCCCTGGATGGAATACACCACTGGTTCTCCGCCAAAGTTCCGAATCAGTGTACCGATCTCCTCGGCTCTTCGATCAGCGGCTACGGCCACTCGTTTCCCTTGCAGTCCACTCATGATGATCTCCTCCTTCCGCTTGTTGCTTCAGCCATTCCAGCATCGGTCTCTGCTTCGTTTCGTCCATATAATCCTCCTCCACGAGCTTTTTGAGGGTTTCTTGCTTTTCTTCACTCGAAAGGCGGGATCGTTTAATGTACTGGCGGCATGTATATAAAAAGTCGACGTAGTCTTCATAGTCATGATTGTACTTCTGTTCCAGTTCCTCTTTCATTCGCGCGGCAAGCTTAGGACTTGCTCCTCCCGTCGAAACAGCGATCGACAGCCTGCCGCGTTTGATATGACCGGGAAACTGGAGATTGCCTCGCTCCGCCTCGCCTGTGACATTTACGAGCGGAACCCTGGAGGAAGACTGCCATACCTGTTCATTCACCAGTTCATTATTGGTCGCAATCACCACTATGTAAGCATCTTTAATATCGTTCGGCTGGAAGAGCTTTTTCTTCCACTCTACCAGGGAGTCCGCTGCCATGACACTCAGTTCAGAAGTTAAGTGAGGACTCACAATGGTGACCTGCGCGCCGCTTTCAATTAATGTGCGGGCTCGTTTACAAGCCACCTTTCCCCCTCCAATAATGACGGCCCTGCGATTTTCCAACTGGACCATTAGCGGTGCGAATGCCATACCCTCAACTCCTTTCATTAGGACAGGACAGGAAACGATTCCTTGTTCTGTAATGCTTCATTCACCCGGTCTGCGAGCGCCTCTATTATCCCAGGGTGATCCTGTAAATAGTGAGTCATTTCAATCGAATGACCTTCAGCCTCGAGCTCATCGATTCTCTGCTGCATGGAACGGATCAACAGCCCCGTAAACCATAAATAGGGCACGACAATCGTCCCTTCCCCTGCGCGGCTTAGAGAAGTCTCCAGCCCTTCTTCAAACGTGGGACCACATGCGGCCAAATAGCAGACGCCGACGTTTAAAGCATTGGTTTTACTTTTCAGTTTGTTTGCAATGGATTCAATATCACGCTTCGTTTCCGGCTTACGGCTGCCTCTGCCCACTAAAAGAAGATTCAAAGGTGTACCTTCATTAGGGGTCACGTTTTCAATACGATCCACCAGTACATCAACCAGCCGGTCCTGGACGCCAAGCGGTTTCCCATACGTAAAGGTGACGGAGGGAAAGCGCTCCTGCATATTCTTGATTTCTTCTGGAAGATCCTTGTAGTAATGACCCGCTGACAGAAGAAGCACAGGAACGACAGCAATCTCAGAAGCTCCGTTTTGAACCAGTTCCTCTACTCCATCCGCGACATTAGGAGAAGCAATCTCCAGGTAACAGATCTTGTATAAGGGAACGTTCACATGGGCCTGCGCTTTCTCGATACAGGCAACCGCTTCGCTTCTTGTTTCTTCGACTCGACTTCCATGACTCACGTATAATACGGCCTGCATATTTCTCCTCCTCTTTAACCCACTACTTGATGAAATGGATTCTCTTCCTGTTGTGGAAGCGATTCAAACCACTGCAGTGAATCCCGAAGCTTCACCACTTCCCCCACGACGATCATGGATGGATTGGCTATATCTTTTGCTTTTTCTACGATTGTGGAAACCGTTCCTGTCACCGTCTGCTGGTGTTCCGTTGTTCCCCATTGTACGAGGGCAATCGGTGTATCAGCCGAACGTCCGTGACGGATCAGCCTTTCACAAATGTCAGGGAGTTTCTTTACGCCCATGTATATACACAAGGTATCCATGCTTTTTACAACGCTCTCCCAGTAGGATTCTTCGTCGATTCCAAGTTTACTGACCCCTGAGATAAAAGCGACAGACGAACTGAAATCACGGTGGGTGACCGGGATGCCTGCATAAGCTGGAGCAGCAATTCCTGAAGTGATACCCGGAACAATTTCGTATGGAATCCCTCGTTTGGATAGGGCCTCCGCCTCTTCTCCACCCCGTCCGAAGACGAAAGGGTCGCCGCCTTTCAGACGAGTGACGGTTTTTCCTTGAAGCGCAAATTTGCATAACAGACCGTTAATGCTCGATTGACTGAGGGAGTGGTTGTTCGGGCTTTTTCCACAATACACAAGCTCGGTTCGCTCTCCCGCTTCATCTAAAAGCTCCTGATTGACAAGACGGTCGTAAAGGATCACGTCTGCCTGCTGAATGGCTTTTAACCCTTTGACGGTAATTAAATCCACATCTCCTGGTCCTGCACCAACGATAAATACTTTGCTCATCCTTTGACCCACCCCTTTTCGATTAAGAAAGCAACAAGCCGGTCCGCACATGCCTGCTCATCCAGACTGCCGGATTCTAATTTGAGCTCAGGGGAAGCGGGTGCTTCATAAGGAGCATCTACACCGGTAAAGCCTTTGATTTCCCCTTTTCTTGCTTTCTTGTACAAGCCTTTTGGATCGCGCTTCTCACACTCTTCTACAGGACAATCCACGTGGACTTCCAGAAATTCGTCTTTGTTAAATAACTTTCTTACCTGATCACGGTCTTCCTGATAAGGAGAGATAAAAGCCGTCAGAACGATCGATCCGCTGTCAGCAAAGAGCTTCGCGACCTCGCCGATCCGGCGGATATTTTCTTTTCGGTCCTCTGCTGAAAAACCAAGATCGCTATTCAGCCCCTGCCGAATGTTATCCCCATCCAGTAAGTACGTTTGCAGACCTTTTTCGAACAACTGCTTATTGACTAAATTCGCAATGGTTGATTTCCCGGATCCAGATAAACCGGTCAGCCAGATCACTCCGCTATGGTGTCCGTTCTTTTTTCGATAATCGTTTACATTTACTGCAGCATCATGCCACGTGAGATTGGATCCCATATCCATCATCCTTTCCGTTATGAGTCAGTGGTTTGTTTATCTCGTAGTCCTTCAATCAACGTTTCAACGACCTCGGGACGGCTGAACGTTTTTGGCGGTTTTTCGCCATTTCTAAGCAGTTCACGTACTTTTGTACCGGAAAGAATGACGTGGTGTTTGGCATCATGCGGGCACGTCTTGTGAGAAGCCATTGCTTCACACGCCTGGCAGTAAAAACTGTGTTCAAAGAACATTGGCGTTATTCCCAGTTCATCCTCTGTGAAATGACTAAAGATTTTCTGAGCGTCGTAGGTACCGTAGTAATCGCCTACTCCAGCGTGGTCACGGCCGACAATGAAGTGGGAGCAGCCGAAGTTCTTACGGACAAGACTGTGAAAAATAGCTTCTCGCGGGCCGGCATAGCGCATAGCCGCACTAAAGACAGCAAGCACTACACGATTCGCCGGATAGTAGTTTTCGAGCAGCACCTGGTAGCTCTTCATCCTTACATCACTCGGAATATCATCGCTTTTCGTTTCACCGACAAGTGGATTTAAGAACAGTCCATCTACCGTTTCCAAGGAAGCTTTCTGAATATATTCGTGAGCGCGGTGAACCGGATTACGGGTTTGGAAGCCGACGACTTTACTCCAGCCCAGCTCCTTAAATAAGTCTCTCGACTGAGCAGGGTCCAGGTAGAATTTTTCGTCATGTTCTTTCTCGGCCCGCTTTGTCAGCTCAATTTCACCGGCAACGTAATAGTCCGGACGGCCGTAAAGTTTATTTACGCCAGGATGCGCGGATTCTTTGGTTAAGTACACATTCTCTGCTTCTTTTTCTTTATCCGAAGAATAGACTTCACTAATTGTGATCGTACCGTAAGTCGTACCGTTTTGAACGAGCGCAGCTTTCTGTCCCGTCTGAAGCTCATTGGCCTGTTCTGTATTTACAGGCAGCGTAATAGGAATGCTCCATGGTGTTCCGTCTTTCAGCCTCATATTCTCAACGACGGAATGATAATCTTCTTGATTCAGAAAACCGGTTAAGGGGCTGTAGGCTCCGTTCCCGATCAGTTCTAAATCACTTAAAGCCATGGCATCCAGTTCAATTTTTGTGGTAAGGGCTGAAGTGTCAGCCCCTTCGTTTATTTGATTGACAAGCGTCCCGCCGTGGGGAGCGATAATTGTAGACATGTGATTTCCTCCTTTATTCACTCTCGTTGTTACCTGTCGTATGAAGACCGCACTCGGTCTTGTTAAAGCCTTTCCATCGTCCGGAGCGGTCGTTGCTATCCGCTGCAAATGTGCAAGGGATACAGCCGATACTTGGATATCCTTGATCATGCAAATCATTGTAATCCAAGTCGTTTACTCGGATATATTGCCATACGTCGTCCCATGTCCAGTAGATAAGGGGACAAACCTTAATTGATTCAAATCGATCATCTTTATTAACAAAATTGGTATGGCTTCGGCTTACCGACTGTTCGCGCCGCAGTCCGGACACCCAGGCTGTGGCCCCGCTCAATGCTTCTTCCAGCGGTTTAATTTTACGGATAAAGCAGCATTTGTCCGGCTCTCGTTTCCATAAGGCTGAGCCATGTTTTTCGGCTTGCTGATCCAGTGTTAATTCCGGTTTTTTCATTTCAATATTCAAGTCAGGGTATTTTTTCTTCACCTTATCGATTAAATCGTATGTTTCCTGAAAATGAATTTCCGTATCAAGAAAAACGATGTGGGCATCTTTTTTAACTTTTGCTATTAAATCTATGAGTACAATTCCTTCAGCACCAAAGCTGCAGGCGTAGGTAATCGAAGAACCATAGGTATCATAAGCCCATTTCAGTACTTCAAGTGCCCCCTTGGTTTCCCCTTCAGGGCCCAGATTTTCAAAAGGATCGCCTGTGAACTCTTCGTAAGTTATGGCTGGATTGGTCATTTTTATCCTCCCTTCCCACAAAACAAATCATTATAAAAATCAAAAACCTCTCTTCCCGAGAAAAAAGAAGAGAGGCGTTCAGCAAAAATAAGCCAGCGTCTCATCTTCTCATCTTTCAAGTAATAGCTTGCTGGAATTGGCACAGCGTCTGTTGACCCGTTGCCGAGGCTTCAAAGGGCCAGTCCCTCCACCTCTCGAGATAAGAAAACGATGATTGAATTTTTTTGAAATGTGATTGTTTTAAATCTTATGCTCCTTTTTATTATATGTCAATGCTTAATTTAAATATTCTGTATTTTTAATAATTGTGCTTGACAGGCCTTGCCTTTCCCCTTTAGATTGAAAAGTATCTTAATTTTAAAAATTGAATAAATCCTTATAGAGAGCCGGGGAAGGAATCTGGTCCGTTGATCCCGCAGCAACCTCTCCTAGTTGGAGAAGGTGCTCATTCCAGCAGACATTGTCTGAGAGATAAGGTTAAGCTATTCAGCTTTTCACCTCTTCCTCAGGGAAGAGGTTTTTTCTTAGCCTTTTTACAGGATTCTCTGTTAATAATTGTAATTTCTGCTCTTATGAACTTCCGTATTGATCTTAAAATTAAGCTCCCTATTGTGGAAGACTCAGTTTCAAGATAACCGGGGTCCGTTACGTTAAATGGAGAAGGGCTGGTGGGGAAATAACTCGCTTTCCTGTGGGGGAACTGGCAAGCCTCCTCAGTCGTTTTCACTCCCTGCGGGGTCTCGCCTAGCTCCTTCTCCCACGGGAGTCTCATCATTTCCCCACCAACCCAACATGATTAAGAAAAACGGACCCTTCCAGAAGAGAATAATTTCCCTGCTTAATCTGGGTTAAATGCTTTTATGACAGGCTATTGGGTGTAGTTACATCCTGAAAATAGGTAGAAAACCACATAGTCTAATTCATCATTATGCAGGTGATGTTGGAAATGGTATTGAGTCTCTGATTTGGCAAGGTCCGGAGGGGGACGATGTAGACTCCTGCGGGATGAACATGATCGGTGAGATCCCGGAAGGCGAAGCCTGAGGAAGCTCACCTCATGCCCGCGGAAAGCGAGTCGTTCCCTGGAGCCCCTTTCTCCACAAAACATTTCGAAACTGAGTCTTCAACTAACCGGCCCTATTGTGTAATAAGCTTTTAATGAAAAAACAACAATAAATTTAACAAAGAAGTGACTTTATTCATTTCAGGTCCATATAGTGTAAGAATTGAGATGGAAACTGCTTAGAAAACAACTCGTTTTTCTTTGCTCTGTAAGCCTGGTCAGGAATACATAACAGCTAGATTTTTTTAAACATAAAACCTAGTAAATCAATCAGAATAATAAATTATAGAAACAGGAGTGTTGAAACGTGAGAAGATTACTTATTTTTTCGTTCGTCGGTTTTTTTGCCCAGCTTATCGACGGTGCGCTGGGGATGGCATTCGGGCTCAGCTCTTCCTCCCTTTTGCTCGCCTACGGGGTGGCTCCCGCGATTGCCTCCTCTTCGATCCATATGTCTGAAATCGCTACAACAGGCGTTTCTGGATTTTCACACTATAAGTTCGGAAACCTGGATAAAAAATTAGCCCTGACCTTAATTGTTCCGGGAGCGGTCAGCGCATTTTTGGGAGCAGCTTTTCTGAGTAATCTCCCAGGAGATATGATTAAGCCTTTTATCTCCTCTTTCTTACTTTTGCTCGGGATTTATATCATCGCTCGTTTTCTTTTTCTGCGTCCGTCAAATGAGAACCAGAAGAGAAAGCCGCTCAAAAAACGCTTTCTGTACCCGCTTGGCTTCCTGGCAGGATTCATGGATTCCATAGGCGGCGGTGGATGGGGGCCTATCAACACTCCAGTTCTCCTATCACAAAAGGGAGCGACACCTAGAAAAGTCATCGGTACAGTAGATACGACCGAGTTTGCCGTGACGACTTCTGCCACCCTCGGTTTTCTTATATTTTTAGGAATCGATCAGTTCAACTGGCTGTGGGTTGCGGCTTTTGTTATTGGGGGAGTACTGGCCGCCCCACTTGCCGCCTGGCTGGTTCGGATCCTTCCAGCTCTGATTCTCGGAGTGCTTGCCGGTGGTTTCATTATCCTAGTGAATCTGCGCACTGTACTGCAGTCCGTTTCCATCAGCGGTGATGCGCTGACACTTATTTATACCATCCTCATTGCAGGCTGGGGAGCATGCGTCCTTTTCTCCATTAAACGAAACATTCAATTTAACCGTCAGGGGAACTCTCCGTTAAAAGAAACGTCGTAGCACTGCCTAAATATGCATGCCGCCAATCAGACGGCTCTTCGGGCGGTGACATCCAACAGGAATCTGGAGGAGAGTAGTCTGATCGCTTGCTTTCAAATCATAGAGGGAATCACAATGGTTCACATCGAATCCAAGCAGTGGGTGACCGTTCATACCAAGCGCACTTGCCGAGAGCAATAGACGCTGCAGCAGCATACCCGCTTCCATGTGCTCGATTCTGTACCCTCTGTGCCCCAGCTCGTTTTTATAAAAAGACCGATCTCCTGCAATATGAAGACAGATAGGAATCTGATGAAAATTAACATAATCCATGTTCATTCCTGCCTGCAGCTCCGGGCGAAAGTCGCCCTCTTTTAGTTTGATTAACGAATGAGAGGGACTGTCGTACCGGTAAGCTCCATCTGCGATCCCTTCCACCTGATAGAAACATCCGTACAGGGATAGGCGAGAAGCCGGATCCTCCCCTCTATCGAGGTCCGTGGGGCTCGTAAATGGAGCGCATGCATGCTGAAGCAGTGCCGCAAGCTTCGCTAACTCTATCTTTTCAGGTATAAAATCCATCTCCGGGGAGTGGCGGTTCCGGAATACCTCGAGTGCATCTTCGTTCAGCTTTTCTCCAGCAGGCAAAGCAATTTTCGACCTGAACTCCGTATTCTCTTTTCCTTTGTTCAGCCGGCGGAATAATTCCGATGATTCTATCATTGAGCTCTGATTGACCTGAATGATTTGAGAGAATTCCTTCACGGTTAGGGATCTTTGAAAATAGCTGGTTTCAAGCTTTGGAAGTTCAGTACATAACTCATCCGCGCTTTGTTTTGTTCTCCTGTTTATCTGAAGACACGGTTGTTTCGATGTGGACAGAGGGATTACCGCATATACACTTTCTTCCTTGTCATCGAGACCGAGCAGATGATTAACCGCACGATCCATAAATTGAAAATGAACCCGGGCATGAAAACGAAAGGATTGGCCCGTCTCAAGCAGCTGGCCGATTAGCGCGCCGGCATCAAGTCCCTGCAGGCGATAGGAAAAGTTGTGGTATTTGAAGAAATTCTTCCAGAACATCGAAGTAATAATCACTGCCCCGAAACCACCGGCAAGGTCGGCGTTATGGCCGAGAGCTGCATTCAAATAAGAGTCAAAGTTCCCTTCCCTGAGTAAGAGAAGGCGATGGTGAGCAGCATCATAATGATAAACACCCTGCGGCAGGTCCTCCACTTTTAGATACATATACAATTCGTTTGGATAAAGCCCGCCTCCGGAGGGAGCGAAGCGGCGCAAGGACTGAATCGTCTCCACGCCTCCTCCACCTGCCGGCAGTGCTGTATGGCTAAACTGGGTCAATCCATAGGTGTACCATAGAAAATAACCAATGGCAGAAAGTGCCGTGTTCGATACCGCCCCTTCTTTTCTAGGATAAAGCGGAATATCTTGAGGCAGCGGAAACTCCGGCAGCCCCCGGTAAATCTTGAAAGGTAGCGGAGCGTCTTCCCAATCAACTACCCATTCACGCGGATTCACAAAGTCGCTTTGAAAATGCAGCTGTTGTAAGAACAAATCGAGATCCATCACTAGCCTCCTTGGCCTCTTTTAAGGAAATGGATGCGGATAAGGGTTAAGATCCTCTAACGTGAGAGACCGACTAACATAGCCGAGTTGCTTTGGCACATGTAACACTCTCTCAAGCCCTGTGATGCGAGTGAGGTGGTGACCAAACGTCATCGGCAGCATCCCGGGAATTAATACTTTTACACAATGAAGATCATTCCGGCGTATTTCTGAAGTGGTTTGATCGACTACAATCACGTCGAGATCCAGTCTACGGAACACATGCAGAAGATCTCTCACATCATCTGTAAGATCCGGGTGGCTCCGCTTCCAGTCAAATGCCTCGGCAAATGTCTGCTGCGGCTGCTCATTTTTCAGTAAAAAGTCCAGCCGTTCTTCTGCTTCGGGAAGTCCATATAACATTCCGTGGTCATCCATTTTCTGAACAAGCGATGAATCATTCAGCATAGCAGTATATTTGTCTTTATTCTTTTCGAATTCCTTATTCAATGGTTTAACCATGCCAATACTTTCCGCAATCGCACTTTTTACCGCTTTGACCGGATCCAGGTGGGCACCCGCTGCACAAATAAGATTCATTCCCGCTTGATTGGGATCAATTTTTTTAATAATCGTGAATATACAAGGAATGCCGTGTTCGAGGGTGGCATTGTACAAGTAGAGATCGTAGCCTGCTTCTTCCCGCATGCGATCGATCATTAAATTCAGCTCTTTATCTTCCGAAGAATACGGATCAATCCATGGGAGCGGCAGTCTGGCGTACCACGTCATGAGAAAAGAGTCCCGTTCCAGCACCTCAAGCATCCCGTGAAAAATGGCTTCCTCCCGGCTTCCGCCGAGGGCACATCCATTCGAAGTCTCAAAAACGAACCCATTTCCACAGCCCATGCTGTAATAAGCCAGCCGCTCTGGAACCAACACAGGGGCTTTTTGCAGGAGGGAGTGGCCCCACACCCAGTTCATTTTTTTATCTGGATGGAAAACGGTAAAAGGAAAATGAGGCTGAACGTATTGGTCGTTCGTATGAACCCCTACCTGAAGCGGATGGAGAGCGGAATCGAGATTGCTGTAGCTCTCGTTAACGATGGTTCGTTTCCCCCTCGGATCCATCCCACAGGATCGTTCGAGCCCTTCAAGTATGGCGGTCATTTCACTTTCGGCGTAAGAATTGGTTCTCCCTGCAGTTCCTTCATCTCCGCCAAGGATAGGAAGATTGACAATGACATCGGCAAACGGGGTTTCAAAATCCTGCAGTTTATTGTTTAACAATCCAGTCCGCGGGTCGAGATAATCTTTCGAAAGGACGCCGCTTAACTCTTCCTTTGACCGGCAGCGATAGCTGTTTTCATTCATCTTTATACATGGCTCAAGCGTTATTTCAGCAGCGGAAGCTGAATCAATGGGCGTATTACTGCAAACTCCGCATGTAGAATCCGGTAAAATGACATGACGTGAACTCTCCAGACTGCGAAGATCGATCCTGTAAATCGATTCTTCGAGTGAAGACGGCCTTCCTTTCAACACTTGCTCTACTTCCCTTTTGATTAGAAAAGCCATTTGCTTGAAGGCTGTTTCAGACCCCCATTCATCCTGTCGGGCGTCCTGAGTTTCAATGAGAGCCTGATGAACCTTCCACAGATCCTGACGATCGACAGCGGCCATCAGCCGCCGGGACTCCGCACATTGTGAACAGCCGGGACGTCCGGGTCGTACAAGCGGGCCGACCACACCGACACCAAAACTCGCGAAGGCCGGCAGCCATACCACATCGCACGCCCTGGCCGCCGCTTCCGCTTGCAGATAGATCGATGGATCCCAGGCATCGTGCAGCACCAGCATCAGTCTCGTATCCTCGGGTATCGGGGTGTTAAAATCAGGATGCCGAACAAGCTCATATTGTGCGCTTAGTTCCTCTGCCGTAAGCTCAAGCAGCTTTCCTTTTCCGATCATTGCAATGATTGGACTCACCCTGACTCCTCCTCTCTTACAACCACGCCAAAGAGATCAATGATGCCATCATCTTTAAAAGGATCCATGGTTACTTTTATAAAGGACAGATCTTTATGGTGGCGTTCTAACCGTTGGATGACAGACTGAAGCACCTCCGGGTCATCTGACTCACAGGAGGGAACATCGACGAGTTGGACCAATCCTTTTTTAAAAGCATTAATTGAAACTGCGGAAGCTCCAGGGAAGGTAGTATTATTCTGAGCCTCTACCAGGGTCCGCCGTAACGCTTCGCGTAAAGCGAGGGTGCGAGTAAATCCGACGGTTCCATACCATTGATTGTTACGGGTTTTTATCCACACCACAGGAAAGCCATAAGCATCTTCTCCGATACCTAATTCCGGTTCTTTGTTCATGGTCGTTAACGCTTGATAATAGAAGCGGCAGCGTTCATCTTCCACCTTACGTAACTCCAGCCTGGCGGGTGTTCCTTTCTCCTCGTTCACTTGCGTTTTCCAATTTTCTTCAAGCATATTGGTCAGGGTACGGCTGATCGCTGTTCTTGTACCTGATTCCCCCGCTCCTAAATACAGTCTGGATTCCCGGTCCTTTGCAGCTTCTAAAGCATTCAAAATATCTTGCTTTAAAGGCGCTAGATACTGTTCAACCCCAGTAAGTCCTGCTTCCCGCCTCGCTTCTTCATGGGTCATCGCTGCACAGATGATACCTGGATGCGGCTCCACGGATTGAATATCAATCGCTTGCACCTCGCATTGAGATAAAGGCAGCTGGGGCAGATCTCCCTCTTCATAACGACGTAAGATTCCTAAAGGTCCGGACGCCATCTCACTAAAGTAATACAACCAATCCTGATTCTCTTCTTTTTTATTCGTTTCCTTCAGTACGTTTTCCACTCGTTCGACCGCTATGCTTCCTGTTACAAGCGGATGCGGTTTGAACGGATGCCATTTCCCTTCCAGGGTTTCATTCGTGAGGACAAACATATGGCTGGAAGGATGAACATCCGGCACTCCGGTCACCTTTTTAAACCATTCGAACACAGCCACATTTGTAAGCATCGCTGCTGCTGGTGAGGAGATAGAACCGCCCGGCTCCTCATCCTGCTTCTGAAGACTGCGCCATGCGGATTCAAAACAATGATCCGAACCAGGTCGTTCCATAGGACCCGCAAATCCTTCTGTTCCGCTGCATAGAATGGGAATAAACCACTTTTGCTTTTTATGGCACGCTTTTAGGACAGCCTCTCTCTCCTCATGTTGGTCTTTGTGTGAAGCATAAAAAACCGCCTCATATGGTTCGATTTCATTAGTCCAGGAAAAAGGATTTTCCAATGCCAGGCTGACAGCAGCCTCAGGATCCGATTCCCTCGCCCAGGCTTCAAGCTCCCTCACGCGACGACGACCGCTTTCGTTCTCATCGGTTATGATCACATGAATCGTTGCCATCCCGGAGGTAAGCAAAGCGGACACTACACCGATCACCATGTCTCCTTCACCAACGACGATTACTTTTTTATGCCGGTATTGCTGGAACCGGAAGCAGGGAGAATCGCCGAAGCTTTCCAGAAATTCGATCTGGGAAGCGAATTTCGCCGCTACCTCTGGATGTAATTCGTGATGACGATCTTCACTTACATCTCGTAGAAACCCATTCGTATAGAGAACTTCCGCCATTTCGTAGACACGCGTACGGTAGGGCATTGATAATCCTTCGGTTAAATCAGCCATTGAGTGTTCTCCATTAAGCATGGGAACCAGCTTCTCCACCCATTGTTGAATGGCCTTTCCTTCCATCCGAAACGAACCTGCATTATTTCTAAAATAAACATTTCCATTCGGTTCTGGCATAAAAAAAGTACCTTTTTTGACCTTCAAACGCATCGAAGGCTTTACATTCACCATGACACTCCTCCTTACCAGCTGAGCTGACTTCCTCCTACGATTCTATGTACGTCCCTTTGTCTCATATGTCTTTCCTTATAAGAAGTACCCCTGCAGCCAGTTTCTGCAGGGGTAAGGAAAAACTATATATAAATGTAAAATGCTTAACGTCCGCAGCGACCGCAGCCTGCACAGCGTGCACATCTCGCACAGCCCCCGCAGCCTCCGCAACCTGCACAACGCGCACAACCGCCGCAGCCTCCGCAACCGCCACATCCAGCACAGCGGAAACAGCCAAAGCAGCCAAAACACACAAATCCAAACCCTACTAATCGCGAATCTTGGCCATAATTATGAGCCTGCTCACTCGGTACTAACTGCTGGGCATGAAATTCTCCAACGTCCAAATGCTGAAGTTCATTTTGAAACTGATTCATATGGGTAACCTCCATCAATATTCAGATTTACTCTGGTCCGGAAACCATTCGAATTCTCATTCATTAATAAAGACACTTTCCCAATCAAGGTATGACGAAGGCCTGGGCAGTGTTACTCGGAGGTGTTTGGAAGTTGTTTACTCAGCAGTCAGTAATACGAGGGAAGTTTTAGAGGATAAGAGGTTTTAGTTTCTGGCTGCCATCAGAAGCTGGCGAGTTTAGGAGGTGCTGCGGCTGATTAAGCTTTACTTGGGCGAATTGAGTTGTGCTCTACCCCGATTGAGCCGTGACCACCCTTAATTGCGCTATGCTGCTAACGGAGTGGACTGCCCAAGACTCCTTATTAAAGCTAGTAGAAAAAAAGCTGGTATTCCTCTACCTTTAAAAAGAGCGCTATTAATTATGCGGTCTAGCAGGACTAAAGGATTCCAACTCTATTGTTCTCTTTTTTCAATAGCTTCACGGCCGCTGTTGCCGAGAAAATCTATGTCGAAAACTTTTCATCTTCGTCGGTGGAATAAACGAAAAATATCAACAATACTATAGTTATTGTTTGGCGAATTTAACTTCAGGAGGTAAAAGGATGAATGTTGTTGGAAGTAAGTCAAGGTTTTGGGTGTATGCTGCGGTCATTTTTTCATTAGTTATTGCTTTTGTTTTCACCCCTTTTTCAAAAGCAGAAGCCACAATCAATTATGGTGAGGAAGTGGCTGCCGTAGCGGAGAGGTATGCGGGAACCCCGTTTAAGTGGGGAGGCACGACGCCTAAAGGCTTTGATGCAAGTGGATTTACTCAATACATCTATGCATATTCAGCTGCTAAAAAGAAAATCGCCCGCACCAGTGCCGACCAATACAAGCAAGGAGTAGTGGTTAAGAAGCAATCCGATCTAAAATTTGGGGATCTTGTATTCTTTGATACAGCTGGCAAAGGCAAGGTCTCATTTGTTGGTATATACACAGGGTCCGGTGAGTTCATTGCCGCTACCTCCCGCGGAGTCCGAACACAAAAGCTCTCCAGTTCCTATTGGAAAACAAAATATATAGGTGCAAAGCGTCACTTTTAACTAAAAAAGCAGGGACCTCCTCAAAGGAAGTCCCTGCTTACATAATTGTTATTTTAGTCCCGCCCCTCTATTTCAATTGCCTCTTTTAAGCGTGCATGTTGATCTTCCACAAAAGTTCCCATTTGTGGAAGACTCAGTGTCAAGATAATTGGGCCCATTACGTTAAATTGAGAAGGGCTGGTGGGGAAATAACTCGCTTTCCTATGGGGGAACGGTGAGCTTCCTCGCTCGTTATCACTCGCTGCGGGATCTCACCTAGTTCCTTCTCCCATGGGAGTCTCGCCATTTCCCCACCAACCCCACACGATTAAGAAAAACGGACCCTTCTTTAGAAGTGCAGGTATTGGACTTGAAGCTTTCAGCGGTAGCAGGCCTTTTCTAATAAAATCTAGAGAGAATAGAACCTAATATCAAGATTTTTATATTTCCTATCCAAGTGATTTTTGCCAAAGTTTCTAGCCTCTCATTTCAGTAAGGTCCGGAGGGGGACGGTGAGACTCCTGCGGGATAAACATGATCGGTGAGACCCCGGAAAGCTTTAGCTTGAGGAGGCTCAGCACATGCCCGCGGAAAGCGAATCGTCCCCCGCAGGACCTGCACTTCAAACCAATATCTCTAAAGTAAGTCTTCCAAAATCCTGCCCTTTTGTGTAACAATTCTTATATCAAAACCCTTTAACATAGCTTTCTCATGAAAAACATATCAGCTGTAGTTTAGTTTAAGGTAAAATCTCCTGAGCTCGTTTCCACCAGGATTTGATACTTCTGCTCTCCTTTGTAGCCTATCACCTCATGCTCCGCTCTTCTTTCATAATGAATACCATCCAGTTGAATGCGTTCTTCTCCTGAACTTGATTGATAGTTCAGCAAAAATGATTGAGGTTCTTCTTCAAACGAAAATGTGACATCACCGCTTGATGTATGGGCAGTTAGATTTCCCGCCAGACTCTCATGCGATACATCCACATTTCCAGAGGAAGATTCAGCTTCCATTTCATGAAATAACAGCCCTTTTCCTTCTATATCTCCGCTGCTTGTTTTCAGTTCCACCTCAGCGTCTGCCCCTTTGATGTTCGTCATCATTACACTTCCACTGGAAGAATGGAAGTTCAACTGTTCGTCAACTTCCAGGCTAGATACTTCAATATCCCCTGAGCTTGTGGCAGCGATCAGCTGGCTTGCTTGTATGTCACTAAGTGTTACCTCAGATGAGGAGGTGTTTATTTTTACTAAATTCAGTTGGTGCTCGGGTATTTTGACGAGCAACTTTAAATCATCTCCTCGGATAAAACCAAAAGAAAGTCCTAGACCATTATTTTTTTCAAGCTTTATGTTTAACTCGCCGTTTGTCTCTTCCACTTGATACGAATACTGATTCCATTTTCGAGCATATCCGCTGAGACTCAACTGAATTTGATCGCTTTCCCCTTCCAAGAACTGTACATCAACGGATGAAAGATTTACATGGATGTCTTGAATTCCACTCGCAGTAAAGGTTTCTTCCTTATGTACATTCATCTTTTCATTTTCTAACGATTTCGTAGTCTGAAAGGAGAACAATGCTCCTATCCCTCCTAGAACTAAAGCAAACACTACAATCCATCTTGCTTTTTGCATATGCTCTTCTCCTCTCACGATAAAAAATTAAGAAACTGCCGCGGATGAGAAAAAATTTTGTCCATTATACTGTGCAAGTTTTAATTTTTAGAAACCATTCAATTATTTTATAATATACTAAAAATATACCGTACTATTCTTTGTGAAGATAGATAACTAAAGTGAATTTTCAAAATAATTCATAATCCAAAGCCTGCACAAAAAACAGCCTCCTCCCGCTCGAGAAGACTGTCTACCTATTAGAAGTTTACTTTAATTTTCACTAAATCCTGAATACTGCCATCTTTAGCACTTCGACTATAGACCCATAACTCTCCAGAAGCTGTTGTAGGCTGTCGGTCAAAAGGAACGGTACTACTGAAAAAACCATAAGCTGGAGCACCTTGATCGGTCATAGCAAAACGTTCATTAGACACGACTACTCCATTACTGTCCCTCAGTTGATAATTAACGACCGCCTCAAATACTCTCGCGTAACCTTCTACCTTATTCCCGCTGTTAAAGGTGGAATCAGGCAGGGGACGAGTCACAAAAATATTCCTGGAAGTCGGGATCGGAATAATCAGGTGATAATCCGGCCAGATCACATCTTTTTGGAAACCGGGCCGATCAGCATTCGCTTCTTCAATGTCAGCCATACTTACCCCAAATCGACTCGCAATGGAATACAGCGAATCACCACTGACAATCCTATAAGTGAACGCTGGAACAAGCAGGTTCTGCCCTACATTAATTACGTTGGGATTTGAAATATTGTTCACTCCCGCAAGAAGATCAACGTGAGTGTCAAACGTTTGGGCGATAGCTGCTAGTGTATCCCCGTTCGTTACGATATGGGACATGATCGGATTAGAAGTTGAAGTAGGGATGACTAAAACATCATCCGGGTAAATTAATCCCCGGTCTGTCACAGGTGGATATAGGTGGTTAGCATTTTCGATCGCAGCTACAGTGCTGCCAGCACGACTGGCAATTGAAAATAGAGTGTCACCAGATTTGACCGTATAGATCAGCCCTTTTGTTGAAATAACAGGCATTCTTACACCTCCTCTCTCTATATAATCTATGGAAAATAATAGAATTGAGAACGGCATTTATCATACAAGCTATCCAATTAAACAAAAATGTATGATCATCTCTATTCCATATGGATGATTCCCGCGCCCATTAAAAATTCGTTTTTTTGCCTTACGTGGAGCGCTTACAATCCATCTGGCTGCAGAAAAATTTGTTACACTATAGAAAATGGCAATGGAGGGATAAACGATGAAGAAATGGGCATTTGTTTCAGATTTTGATGGCACGATTTCCAATAAGGATTTTTACTGGGTAGTGATTGAAAAATACTATCCGGAAGGCAGAGACCTTTTTAAGAAGTGGAAAGCAGGTCAGATGAAGGACATCGAATTCCTGCGCACAGTTTTCTCCTCCATCCATCAGCATGAGGAGCAGATTATCGAAGATATTCTGGAAATCCCTATTGATGAGTACGTTCCGGCTTTTATTGAGCACGTACAGAACAATGGGGGTGACTTTTATATTTTAAGTGCGGGAACCGATTACTACATACATCACATTTTAAAAGAATACAATATTCAGGATGTGACCGTTTATTCTAATGAAGGGTATTACGAAGACCACAATGTTCATTTGAACATTGATTCTTCCCACCGGCATCATTCGGAGCGGTACGGCATCGATAAATCAAAAGTAATCCAGGAGCTGAAACAGGAGTACGAAACCGTTCACTTTGCCGGGGACAGCGAGCCCGACTCCCATCCAGCCGTCTATGCTGATACCACTTTTGCCAAAGATGCTTTACAGGAGATTCTAAGCGAGAAAAATATCGCCTTTACTCCCGTAAAAACCTTTAAAGACATACAGACCGAGTTAGAGAAAAAAGGATTTTTAAATCATGACTAATCCAATTACAAATATCCCGATTCCAGCTATTCTGGAAATTAAGAGCGGCATCATTTACAATCTTCAGGAGATTTTTGACCGCCATGGATTTGAAAATATCCTTATGCTATTTGATCCATTTATGATGGAACATTGGGAGGCAAAAATTAAAGATTCCCTTTCAACAACGAAACTGGATACGGCTTTAATGCAGCCCCATGCCGAAATCCATGATCTGATTAAACAGGCTTTTTCCATAAAGATGTATGGTGCAATCGTTGCGGTAGGCGGAGGTTCTGTTATTGATTGCGGAAAGTATATGGCCTTTTCTCGCCAGACTCCATTTATTAGTATTCCAACGTCGGCTTCCAACGATGGATTTGCGAGCAGTAACTGCTCATTAATGATTGAAGGAAAGAAAACGACGGTACCTGCCAAAGTGCCTTATGGAATCATTGCCGACCTTGACATTATTCAAAACGCCCCTTCCCCTTTTATTTTGGCTGGCGTTGGGGACTTAATGTCCAATATTACAGCCCTTTACGACTGGGAATTCGAAGATCGTCACGGAAAAAGCCGGGTAAATGCTTTTGCGTCGATGCTCAGTAAGAAAGCCGTCAACAGCTTTGTGCGTACCCCGATGAAAGATCTCAAGGATCCTACTTTTTTAAAGGAGCTGGTGAGTTCGCTAACCATGGGCGGAGTGGCTACCATAATCAGTGGAAACAGCTCCCCCATCAGCGGCTCGGAACATCTGATTTCCCATGCGCTCGATAAATACGCTGAACAGACCCACATGCACGGAATTCAGGTGGGGATAGCCACCTATATTATGGCGAATGTGCAGGAACATCGTGCCGAACGGATGCATAAAGTTTTCACCCGGACGGGATTTTTTGACTATGTAAAAACGCTGAATATAAAAAAGGCGGAGCTTAAGCTCGCCATTGAAAAAGGCCCAGAAATAAAGCCGCACCGCTATACGTATTTACATGAAAATAAATATCAGAGTAAAGCATTGGATTTTCTGGATCAGGACCCGGTTCTTCAGGAAATAGTACGGTAACTTTCGCAGGAAAACTCCTCTTTATAGAATAGCTCTGACGTTTGATGCAAACATTAGAGATATAAAAAAGGAGGATGCTGCTTATGAATAAAGAACGGGCTAAAGAAATTTTTCACTCCCCTGAAATGATCGCGGTTACCCATGAGGACCGGCCGATTTACATTGAAGAGGTTATTGAGAGAAGTGAAACGGCAAGAATACATCCCGTGGACCAGCCCAATGTATTCCAGGAAGTTCCGTTGTACGAACTGAAGGAAACGGAAGTACAGCATTAAAAACAAGCCGCACCTAAGACCTGAGTCATAGGTGCGGCTTTTATTATGTAACCTGTTTAGTGGATTTATAAATAATGATACTTTTCTTCATGTAAACGTGTCTTAATCCTCGAATGACGCACCCGTAAAATGAAACGATATAATCCATACATCCCTAGGAATAATCCAAAACAGAAGAGCTCTAAATTCACGTAGTACCATACCCCTTCTCCAAGCGCATCAAGCGGCGTACTTACATCAGGCGTGCCTGCCAGAAACAAGTAATTCGTCCCGATTTGCCGGTTAAGAAAAAATATAAATACAGCATAAAGATTTAAATAACCGAACATCATAAGCAGCGATCGGAAGGTAATCCGTGCAGAGCTGACCAGAATTAAAAATATGCCGGTCCAGGCTAAAGCCATATGGTGCAGAAAAAATTTAAAAAATCTAAAGTGTGGAAAAGAGTAAAACACCTCTGGCGTTAACAACGTTACGATCGGCGGAATAATGCCAATGAAATAAAGAATCTGTACGACGTTGTGACGATAAAAAAGCAGAGCCACTAGCCCAAGTATGGAAGCAATTCCGCATAAGTGAAGCAGAGCATGATCTTCCATATTCCAGTTATTGTTTGCAAGTCCCCATAACGTCTGGCCAATTTCGCCACCAAGCAGCAGAACGAATAATGTCCATCTGATGAATTGCTGAAGCCTGTCATTCTTTTGAAGAGTCTGGTGAAAAATCAGCAATAAAGTGATTCCTGAAAAAAGAATGGCGAGCATGATCAGGTGACTCGATGATAAAAATTCGAACCTGTCTTGTATTTGAATATTAAACCACTCTGGCATCCTATCCTCCTTCCTAACTTCTATTAGGAAATACGTTACCTAACCTTTGTACGATTATCTACTTATATGGTTTCGGATAATTTACCATGGCAACATTTTTTGACGGTTCTCCCCCGCTCTATTAAAATAGGAAAGAACACAAGGAAAGGGGCGTCCCTATGCCGGAGTTAACCATTGAAGATAGAAAGATCCATTATGATTTACATACCAAACCAACGATTTATTACGTAAAAATTTATATGGATGAATTGAATGGAGCTCAAGTTACCGCTCCCGAGAAAAGAAAACCTGAATTAATCGAAGCTTTTCTTCAAAAGAAAGCCGCCTGGATGAGAGAAACATGGGAAAGCCATCATACCGAGCTGTACTATGTCGATCGTCTTTCATTGGAAAAAGGACAGAAAATCAACTATTTAGGCCGCGCTTATCAATTAATCCTGGAGGAAGGAAATGAGTTTAATTTTTCCTTCAGCAAAGGAAAATTCCTTTTTACCTATCCCGAGGATGAAAAAGAGAACCAGGCTAATGAACAGCTGATCACACTTGCGAAAGAGTGGTTAAGGGAAAAATCCGAGAAAAAATTCTCCGATCTTCATTCCAGGACGATTTCATCTGAAGAAGATGCCGCCCGCTTAGGGGAAAAAGGCGAGGATGAGATCGTATTGAATTGGCGGTTGATTCAACAGCCTAAAGAATCCATTCAAGATAAAATCCAGAAACTAATCGAGGAAGAAACGTGTTAGATTATTGATCAACAGTATATTTTCCTGCTTGTAGAGAGAGCCGACTTTCTTTACAAGCTTTTTTTAATCACGCCAATATTCTAATTCATGAAAAGAAAACGTAAGAGAGAGTCCTATTGTTCGGTAAAGCCTGCCCCCTTAATTTAAAGATCCTTTTCGCATGTAACCTACAACAATACAATTTCCTTGTTAGTTCTTCATCCACACCTGCTCAATTATTTGTTGAGGCTCTCTATTCTGATACGCCTCATACACTGGATGCTTGAGGGGGACGTTGAAAGCGACTGACCGGTAACCTGAAAAATGATGCTCGACACTCGAGAGCAATGAGTCATATGAAGCTTCTTCATCCACCGCTTGAAGTTGAAACAAAGTCAGAAATTTATTCAGCTGTTGAGACAGAACCAAATAACCACGAGTTTTACCATTATCTTTGATCGAATAAATTTCCTGATGATCTACGAACGGAATTTTGTTTTGCCAAGGGACAGGCTCTTCCGGAACATCGAGTTCCTTCCATTCACTCAAGGTAATTAACTCAACGGTATAAGAAGCGTCTTCCCTTTCTTCAAACATCATTCTCATCGTCGATAATCGGTCATGTATGGAATACCCGTACTTCTCATATAAACGAATTGCCCCTGTATTATCAGAAATGGCCTCAAGAGTGGATACCTCTACCTGTTTCTCCTTGAAAAGATCCACTGAATGCTGAACAAGTTCACGCCCCACACCTTTCCCTCTATAATCAGGATGAACAGCAGTTCCACCATTATAAGACATTCGCTTCCCATCTACTTGCTGAATACCGTTTAAAATGATTCCGACCGGCGTTTCACCATCATAGGCAACAAACGAATACTCAGGCGATAGTTTCTTCGATGCCATAGTCTGTATAAACTCATCGACCGTCATCTGTATGTCAATGGAATAATCCTGAAACCCTTCATTCATGGCAGTTAGAGCATCATGAATAGAGCAATGCAGCATTGATTTAATGTTCATAATAGTTCCTCCTTCAGGCTTTGCATCAATCTTTCATCAGAAACAAGAGGAGATCTTTATTGCAAGAAACCCCAATTAACCCCATTTTACAATAAATTGTGTAACAAAGATAAGAACAAGAAATCTATTATAAATTTATTAAGGATATCTTGAATACAAGTCTTCCACACCCTCATTCCCAAGGCCTTAAGCATAAAAAAATAGAGAGGCTTCCCTCTCTATTTTTGTCTTAACAATCTCATACTGTTTAGAATAACGATCAAAGCAGCTCCTGTATCACTTAATACCGCCATCCATAAGGTCAAAAACCCTGGGAAAATTAACAGCAGCGCTGCGAACTTCGTAATTAAGGAGAACCATACGTTCTGTTTAATAATCTTTAATGATCTTCGGCTTAACTGAATAGTGTAAGGCAATTTTTCTAAATTATCAGCCATTAATACAATATCGGCCGTTTCCATAGCTGTATCTGTCCCTGCGCCCCCCATGGCAATGCCGAGGTCAGCTGTCGCAAGCGCCGGGGCATCGTTTATTCCATCTCCGACCATCGCCACACTTTTCCCTTCAGCCTGTAGCTTTTTAACAGCCGTTACTTTTTCTTCAGGCATCAGTTCTGAAATGTAGCGGTCCACTCCTGCTGCTTCGGCAACCTTTTTAGCTGTCCCTTCATTATCCCCTGTCAGCATAACCATTTCCTTCAGACCTGTTCTTTTCAGTTTCTGAATGGAGGCGAGTGTAATTTCCCGAATCGTGTCCGCTACTCCTATCACACCTATAATCTCTGTGCGAGTACCGACGATGACGATCGATCCGCCCTCATGCTGGATGGAATGAATATGGTCACTAATTTTATCCAGTGGAATCTCCATCTCTTCGAAAAGTTTAGGGTTTCCGGCAAAGTAGTCGACGCCGTCAATAGTGGCTTTCGCGCCTTTTCCTGCAATGGCCTGGTAATTCAAGCCGTCTTTTACACTGATTTCTCTTTCTTCTGCATAAGCGGTAATCGCTTTAGCAATAGGATGAGTCGAGTGAGCTTCGATGGTATGAGCTATACGGAGCAGCTCGTCAGTCTGGTCGTTCAATGCAAATACTTGAGAAACTCTCGGCTTACCTTCTGTTAATGTCCCGGTTTTGTCAAAAGCAATCGCCTGAACCACACCCGCTTTCTCAAGGAAGGTTCCTCCCTTAATTAACACCCCGTTCTTAGCTGCATTTCCAATCGCAGAAACAATCGCTACGGGCGTAGATATGACAAGAGCACATGGACAGGCAACTACCAGCAGAGCCAGACCTTTATACACCCATTCGCCAAAGCTTCCGAAGCCGGCAAGAGGCGGCAGCACCATCACTAGCAGCGCCAGGCTGAAAACGATTGGTGTATAAACTCTGGCGAAACGATCAACGAAAGCTTGAGTGGGAGCTTTTTTCTCCTGAGCTTCTTCGACAAGGTGAATAATCCCGGCAATCGTCGTATCTTCCACAAGTTTGGTTACGCGGATTTCAAGAGAACCGTGCTCATTAACCGTTCCTGCATAAACCGTGTCGCCCTCCTGTTTATCAACTGGAAGAGACTCTCCCGTAATCGGAGCCTGATTTATGCTGGAAGAACCTGCAACGACCTCCCCATCCAGAGGAAGCTTCTCTCCTGGTTTGACGAGAATCCGATCCTGAACGTCAACACTTTCGACGGGTTTTCTTACCCATTCGTTACCAACCTTCACTGTAGCTTCAGATGGAGCCAGATTAATGAGGCTTCGAATGGAATCCCTTGTTCGCTCAATGGATCTGTTTTGGAGAGTGTTCCCCAGCGCAAACAACCAGACAACCATGGCTCCTTCAAACCATTCACCAATAAGGGCAGCACCTATAGCGGCAGATGCCATGAGGACATTCATATCCAATGACCGGCTTTTTATGGAGTAAAACGCACTTCGAGTCGGCTTATAGCCTCCGATTACGATGGAACCCGCATAAAGCAGTGTGATCAGCAAAGCAGGAAGATTCGTAAAGGACCCTATAAAACCTAAAGCCAGTAAAACCCCGGAAACGGTAGTTCTTATATCCTTTGGTTTCTTCTTTATTTCATTATCTTCGGTTTTTCTTGAGGTTTCCAGAGAAGCTGTAAAACCTGATTTCCCTACTTCCTGAATGATTTCTTCTGATGAAGTATTATGATCAATCTGCATCTTACCGGTAGAAAAGTTCACAGATACTTCATTCACCCGCGGCTGACTGCCCAGATGCTTTTCAATGGTTTTTGCGCAGGAACCACAATCCATTCCTTCAATAAGATAGGTTTGAGTATTCTTCTTATCCTGGACCCTTTCAGCATGGAAGCCTAGTTTTCGTACAAGGCTGGGAACTTCCTGTAATGCTTTCTCATCTTTTGCCTCAATCTTCAGCTTCCCTGTTCCATAGTGGACTTCCACAGTTTGAAAATCAGCCTGCTGCCCCAGACTTTTTTCAATGGTGGCGGCGCAGGAAGGACAGTCCATCCCAGAGACGTTAAAAACGGTTACCCCGGAAGAACTCGAAAGAGATGACTTTGCTGTATGTGTTTCCTGTCTCTCGTCGTTAGAGGTACTATTGCTGCAGCAGCTGGACGTTTCAGATGCTGCTTCTTCAATAGCTGCTCCATTTTCTTTACTGCAGCACGAGGGTGGTTCCTTTAATTGAACGGTTCTATCATCTTCTTTGCTACAGCACGTAGAGGTTTCCGTTGCTTTAACAACTGTTCCGCTTTCCCCGTTTATAGGCGAAGTGTTCTTATTTGAACAGCAGCTGCTTTCTTGCTGTTTTTCTATCTGACTCATATAGCTGCCTCCATTCTCCTTCATTCGTTTCTTTCTTTATTTTTCATGGGCATGGGCCATCGCAATGTTTACTAGCTGATGCACATGTTCATCGGCTAATGAATAAAAGACCAACTTTCCTTCTTTTCGATATTTCGCTAACCCCATGTTTCGTAGTAAGCGTAAATGGTGCGAAGCGGTAGCATTTGTTGCACGAATAATATTGGCTACATCGCAGACACACAATTCTTCTTCTAGCGTTAACGCATAAGCGATCTTTAACCGGGTTGAATCGGATAAAGCTTTGAATATAAGTTCGACTCCCAGTACATCATCCATTTTAGGCTGGACGCGTTCTACCAGCTCTTCATCGTAACAAAACGTATCACATGTATCTTTTTCAACTTTTTTTACTATCTTTTCACTCAAGAATTTCACCTTCATTCAAATAATTGTTTGATTGTTTGTTTATAGTGTATGCTCCATACATCAAAAGAGTCAACCTTTTCATTCAAATAATTGTTTGAATGTCTTCGCATAAGGCTCTGTTAAAGTTTATTGTAAGAGGCTTATTACACAATAGGGCCGTTTACTTTAAGACTCAGTTTCGAGATAAATCGGGGTCCGTTACGATATGAGGAGCGGGCTGGTGGGGAAATAACTCGTCTTGTTCCATCACCCAGACACTCGAGACATAAGCCGTTCACCAACGGCTGGAAAAAACACCATCCTTTTGATGCTCGGCTTATGCTGTTCGTGTCTTTCGGGGTGATTCCACATTTGAACACTTTCCTATGGCCCTACACGACGTAGGGTCGATCGACGTTGCCACAGGACGTGGCGACCTTAGTCGATCCTCCTTTTACCATCAGCTTCCTCGCTCGCTTCACTCCCTGCGGGATCTCACCTAGTCCCTTCTCCCATGGGAGTCTCCTCATTTCCCCATCAACCCAGCCATATCTGATGAACGGACTCTTTTATATGAGAATGGAGCTGACAGTATCAGCCATAAATGCTTTTATAGCAAGTTTCAAATACCTGTACTTGCTAGAAATCTAGCCGTGCTTAAGGTTTATCTTTCCTTATAAAGCTAGGCCAACCGCAGAGGATTGAATAATTTCAACTTTCGCAAGGTTCGAGGGGTTAAGCGTGCCTTCACTATCTGGTGATAGGTAAAAAATCACTCATTTTTTGATAAGCCGCCGTTGATTCCACGATGAGCGTTCGGTGGTGACGCCTGCGGGAACAGCGCGAGCCGAAGATCCACTTGGTCAAGTGTTCTTCTTGACCAAGTTAGCTGAGGCCGTGCCCGCTGCAAGCATCCACCGACAAGCGACTCGTGAGAATCAACACCAATCGTTAACAGCTCTTTTAGATGGAAATGGGGTTAAAGCGAGTCGCTCCCCGCAGGCCCAAACTCTCTCACTAGATATCTCGAAACTGAGTCTTCCAAAAACGGGAGCTTTACTTTTAAATTAACTCGGAAGTTCAACAGAGTCTTACATAAAAAAGCTCAGAGTATCGACTCTGAGCTTCTTCAAATTCGTATATTTTTAAGACTACCTTCCTTTAAACCTTCTTATCCGGTCAACTATGTTGAATAGAGCTGGCAGTGATTAACAATGTATTAAACAAAATTCTCTGCGTCCTCCTTAGACCGCAACACATCCGCTCCCTCCATAAAGCTATGCCCGTAGGCTTCAGCCACTACTTTATACGTTACATAACCATCCTTCTTATCTAAAGCTGATGAAGTGCATCGACTAAAGTGTTTAACAACAATTGTAAATCTTCCTCCTCGATTGTGAGCGGAGGCGACAGGGTGAGAACGTTATTATACCCTGCGACCGTCATCCCGTTCTTTCCTATTAAAATGCCTTGATCCTTGCAATAGCCAATCACCTGACTGACTTTGCTCACTTCGAGCGGCTCCTTCGTCTCTTTATCCTCGACGAGTTCAATTCCTATCAACAAACCCTTCCCGCGGATATCTCCCACATATTTATGGGACTGGAGGCGGTTACTGAGTTCATTTCTCGCGGCTTCTCCAAGCGCCCTGGATCGTTCAAACAGATTTTCTTTTTCCATAATCTCAATATTCTTAAGCGCAACGGCGCAAGCTGCCGGATGACCGCCGAACGTATTGATGTGACGGAAAAAGTCATACGGTTCGCTGCCGCAAAAAGCTTCATAAACCTCTCTCTTCACAGCTGTAGCCGAAAGAGGCAGGTAGGCGCTGGTAATCCCTTTGGCCATTGTAATAATATCCGGCTTGACCCCATAATTCATAAATCCAAATGGCTTGCCTGTGCGGCCGAACCCACAGATGACTTCATCCACGATCATAAGGGCGCCGTGCCGTTCACATACAGCTTTTGCTTCTTTCATATATTGCTCTGGCGGAACGATGACGCCTCCCCCCGTAATGATCGGCTCCATAATGACACCGGCGATCGATTCACTATGTTCCCACGTCATGACTCGATCCATATCCTGTGCTCCCCACTGGTCCTTTTCGCTATGATCATTTCGATATTCATCAGGCGGAGCTACATGCAGGAACCCGGGACCCAGAGGCTCATATTTGTACTTGCGCTGAGCCTGACCCGTTGCGGCTAGAGAACTCGTAGAATTTCCATGATACGCCCGGTATCGCGATATAAATTTAGTCCGGTAATAATCTCCTTTTTGCTGATGGTACTGCCGGACCATTTTAAAAGCTGCTTCATTTGCTTCCGACCCGCTGTTAGAAAAGAAAATCACATAGTCATCGCCTAACAGCTGATTAATCTTCTCTCCTAACTGAATCGCTGACTCATGGCTCTGCGTCATAGGCATATAGGATAACTCTTTCATCTGGTCAAAAGCAGCCTGAGCCAATTCTTCTCTTCCGTATCCAATATTGACACACCACAGGCCAGACATAGCGTCGAGATAACGGTTCCCTTCCACATCCGTAATCCAGGAGCCTTTCGCACTTTTCGCCACCATCGTGTCCTCTGGTTTATAAGGTTTCATCGAATGCCATACATACTTCTCGTCTTTTGCGAGCAGATCGTTCTTCACATCAGCTTTTGTCAACGGAGGAACCCCCTTGAATTAGAAATATAAGGTAATATTTTGAATTATCTTAATTATCTAACATATCCAAAAGACTTTCATTAGACATTGTGTCAAATGCTTAAAAGGTTGCTTTCACACAATGACTACACAACAGCCTGAACCGAGTTTCTTCTATTATATAGCTTCTTAATCCCCGTTCACTCCAGACCGATACCATAAAAAAACACTTATTCTATAGAAGAATAAGTGAACACACGCCTATAAGGGTGGATTAGCTAAAAAGAGTCAGCTGGAAATGGTCTTCTGATACTCATTCGCAAGCAGCGCAAATTCAAGCACCTGTCTTTTTTCCGATTCCATAAAATCGGCACCTAACAGTTTTTCCAGTTTTTCAAGCCGGTGGTATAAGGTTTGCCGCACGACAAAAACTCTGTCCGCCGTTTCTTTTTTGGAGCCGTTGCATGATAAATAAACCCTTAAAGTTTCTAACAAGTTCGCATTGTGCTTCTGATCATATTGAATGATCGGCTCTAAATACTCCTCCACCAGCCCGTTTAAGTTACTATGTTTATGTACGAGAGAGATCAGCCGATACATGTGCATATCTTCATAAAAATATTTAAAATGGCCCGCCGGCATTTTGTTCTGAATCGACAAGGTTTCCTGAGCCGTTTGGAAGCTTTCGTGCAGAAGGTTTAGTTCCCTGACAAACTTACCAACGGCTATTTGGAACGAATCAATGCTTGAATCGTTGAGCAGACTGATTTTCTTCAACCGCTCAATCCCTCGTTTGATTCTAATTTTCCAATCTTCTTCCCCTTTTTTATTAAGCAGAATAAAGGTTAATAAATGACGCTTTTCGACGGCAAAGACGAAGTATCCATTTTGATCGAAGATGTTATGAATCAGCATATTTAAGTACGCCAGGTCCAAATTGTTGTCACGACCCTCGGCCAATTTTAATTTTACAGTAAGGACGACCGCTCCTGAGACCGGTTGATGGATTTTGTAAAAGGATAAGTGGTCTTTAATCTCTTCAGGACTATGCTCACCTTGCAGCCATTCCAGCAGCCATTCGGTTTCCTTCGCTTTCCTCTTCTCCTCCGTGTACAATTCCCGTAATAAATACTGAGCTAAAGCCGTTGCGGTACGGTCCAGGAGAAGGGATTCAAATTCAGTGAATTCCCGGCAGCTGGAGATTAAATAGATGGTGGCAAATTCCCGTTCAAACACTTGTACCGCCTGTTTGACCAGTTGCTTTGATGAGGAATCCTGGATACTGGCAAGCATGGCTTCCCTCTCTTTTTCTCTAAGAGCAGGAATTGTGACGACCCTGTGATCTTTTGCAATATAAATTAACTGGCAATCTACATACTGCTGTAAGTTTTTTAGAATTTCGAAATAGTTATCAATTTTTAACAGGCGTTTATTTAATCGTTGAGAGTAATCTTCTAAGTTCGTAATTAATTCATATTGCTGATTAATTAAGTGCGCATGAATATCCTGAGTAATTTCGACGAATGAAACTTCTTCTTCAAAAACTATAATCGGAAAATCGTGCTCGTCAGCAAGCTGAATCGCTTCATCCGATATGTGATTTATGAAGCTGCCCAGCTCTATGCAGATGCCAGCCACGTTTCGCTGAATCATTTGTTCTAATAAATGCAGAAACAAACGTTCATCGTCTTTCCAGCCAAAACCTGTTGCTAAGACTAATTCGCCGCCCTTCAAATTCTTCCGGACTTCAATCGTTTCAAAAACGTGAACCCACTTCACTTGCCGGTCCATCCCCTTTTGACCAGCCACAACTTTCGCAGAAGCAAAAAGCTTTCGACCCAAAATATTCTCTAACGAAATGCGATACTTCATAGAAATACCCCTCTTCAAACGTACTACAAAGTATTAGAAAAATCTAACTAATTGTGAGAAAATTTTACAAACATAAGAGGATGAGCCTATGCCCATCCTCTTCCTGTCCATCTATTGAACTTCTTTTTGCCGTTGCTGCTGCACTAAAATAGTAGAAAAATATTTACGAGAATCCGGATGAAGAATATGCAGCCGTTCTTTTTTACTTTTTTCCGGGTCGCTCCCCTGATACTCAAACTCTAAAAAGGCTCCGCTCAAATTCTCTGTTACACCTTTAATGGTATAACCCTGCTCTAGTAAAAAATCCATTTTTTCACGTTCGGCTTCAAACTCCTGATAAGTGGACATTGGTCTCCTCCTCGTTAGGCATCGGCTTTAGCTGTAGCTGCTTCTGTTCCAGTTTTCCTGCCTATTTTCTCTTCTGCAAATCCTCCCCCGACATCCCAGTCCCGTCCGACCGTTATGCCCAGGTACTCTTCATCACTGGGATTTTCAATTTCAGCCTGCGGGTGTTTTTTGAAATACCAGTGTTTAGCAAGCAAATAATAAAGAAGGGCCCCGACGCCAAACCCTATAAAGAAGGAATAGGTACTGAAGGTGTACGCAGCGACACTGCCTATTGCCCAGGAAATGACACCCGCCCAGTTGATCCCGCCATCGTAGCGGTACTGGCCCGCGCTCTTATATAGATCATGGACATTCATTCTTCGTTTTCTAAGAAGATAATAATCGGCAAAAATGATCCCGACAATCACGGATAAAATAGCAGCCGCAATAAGTAAAACAGGAATCAGCAGATTGAAGACACTCCACGGCTGAATAACCGTTCCAATCAGACCTGCGATAAATACACCTGCCCAGAACGGAAGCTTAGGTCCGCCGACATTCGAAAAGATAGTAGCTGCCGGAACGATATTAGCCGATACGTTGGTGGACCACTGCGCCAGCACAATCATTAATAGTAGAATACCTAAAACTAATCCGCTCGCCGATTCCTGAAGGGCGACAACCGGGTCAAAGTTCGAGACGGCAATATACGATACCGCGCCAAGGACGACAATGAAGGTCTGCGTCAGTGGCAGACCGACCAGGCTTCCAACCAGAGCCCCTTTGTTTCGTTTCACCCAGTTTCTTTCATGCTTGGGCGCTTTAATAAAACGGGAAATGGAAGAAATATCGGCCGCAAGTGTTGCCCAGTATCCCATGTTACTCACAACGACTACAACAAAAGCCGTGAAGGCTGCTCCTCCAGTAACAGGGCTCTCTACCCACGCCCAAATATCTTTATTTTGGGCTGAAGCTTCCCCTGCCAGATTAAAATACATCCAGACACCGATCAGAATAATGATCGGAGCTGCCAAATCGGCGAATTTCTCGACGGCTTTAATTCCCAGCGCTGTATTGAATAATTGGAATAAGGCAAAAAGGATGTAGCAGACAAACCAGTTGTCAAAGCCGGTCAATATATTTAAGATTCCATTGATTGCTGTAGACCCAAAAAACGTGTTGATTCCAAACCACATGGATGCAGCCAGCCCTCTGACTACAGAGGGGAAATGAGTTCCGAGGGTGCCAAATGGTGCCCTCATATAAACGGGAAACGAAATGCCGTGTTCAATACCGATATCTGCGGTTAGTGTAATGGCAAAACCAATTAACAGCGTTCCAAGCAGTGTTCCAAGCACCACCCAAATGAGTGATATGGATTGTACGCCCGCTCCGCCGATCGCAAAGGCGGCGAGTACAACAGCCATTCCGATCCACATAAATGTAAATCCGAGGGTGCCGATTTTCTTTTCGTGGTGAGGAATAGGCATGAGATCGGGGGACTTTAAATGATTATCTTTTTTATCCATAGATATGGAATCCTCCTATAATGATACCTGTGAATTTTAAATCAGCCGCCCGGCTTTTCATAGTTAACTCTATTAAACTTGATAGTTGATTTTTCAGAAGCATATGAAACAATCGAGCCGTAATGCTGTAAGAATCGAGTTCGAGATAAGTCGGGTCCGATGTCATAGAAGAATCAGGGTTGGGGGGAAATAACTCGCTTTCCTATGGGGGAACGGTGAGCTTCCTCGCTCGTTTCACTCCCTGTGGGATCTCACCTAGTTCCTTCTCCCATGGGAGTCTCGCCATTCCCCCCCCAACCCAACCACAGGAGAATATCGGCCCATTTCAGAATAGAAAATACTTTCCACCTTAACGGGTCGTAAGTGCTTCTAGGACAGGCTATTTTCACATCGTTATAGCATGAAAATAGTCTTACAATCACTGCTTTTTTTCACATCAAGCAGACGATACCTGAAGTGGTTTCGAGTTTCTGATTCGACAAGGTCCGAAGGGGGACGATGAAGACTCCTGTGGGATGAACATGATCGGTGAGACCCCGGAAAGCTTTAGCTTGAGGAGGCTCAGCACATGCCCACGGAAAGCGAATCGTCCCCCGGAGGACCTTCCTCTTAAACCAATACCTCGAAAGCAAGTCTGACGCAATGGGAGCTTTGTTGTAAAATCAACCTTGAGGTTTAACTGAATCTAATGGTTTAAAAGCCGGGCTGCTTTATTCTTGTTATCCGTAAGGCAGGACTAGTTTTGATAAAGTTCTTCCTGAGACTGTTTGAGTTCACCAAATCGGGCACGCTTCAGGTAGTTACCGGATCCAATTTTACCGACAAATTCCTTGTCACGAATGACGAACTCGCCCCGGGACAGCACGCTAACCGGCTGACCGGTTACTTTGATCCCTTCAAAAGGATTGTAATCAGCAGCCATATGACTGGTTTCAACCGATATCGTCCGTTCAATATTCGGATCAAAGATCACCAGGTCAGCATCCGCTCCAACACTGATCGTACCTTTCTGAGGAAAGATTCCAAACGTCTTCGCAATTCGAGTGGAAGTAATGTCCACAAACTGGTTTAAACTAATTCTTCCTTTCTTCACTCCTTCAGAAAATAGCAGGCTTACCCGGTCTTCAATAATTGGACCGCCGTTTGGAATTTTCGTAAAATCGCCTTTTCCTAAATCCTTCTGCCCTTTAAAATCAAAGGAACACTGGTCAGAACCTAATGTTTGCAGTTCTCCTGTTTTCAAAGCATTCCAGAGCACCTCCTGGTTCTTCTTCTCCCGCAGCGGAGGAGACCATACGTATTTCGCCCCTTCAAAATTCGGTTTTTCTAAGTAACTTTGGTCAAGCACTAAGTACTGTGGACACGTTTCCCCTATTACCTGGTAACCTTTCTTCCTCGCTTTCGAAATTTCTTCGACCGCGTTTTCACACGATACGTGCACCACGTAAAGCTGTGAATCCGCAAGGCCGGTTAATTGAGCAGCTCGGCCAGTAGCCTCTCCTTCCGCTTCAGGGGGACGAGTTAACGCATGATAGATCGGATCGGTCTGTCCTTTATCCAGTGCTTTTTTAACTAAGTGATCGATGACATCCCCGTTCTCGGCATGCACCATAACGAGAGCGCCGAGTCTTTTTGCTTCTTCCAGTGTGCGGAATAAGGTTTCGTCATCAGCCTGAAAGACATTTTTGTAAGCCATAAATACTTTAAAAGAGGTAATTCCTTCATCCTCAATGACACTTGGCAGCTGCTCCAGTACGCTGTCATTCATTTCACTGATCATCAAGTGGAAACTGTAATCGATGACGGATTTATCGCGTGATTTTGCGTGCCATTGATCGATTGAATCCTGAAGCGGCTTGCCCTTATTCGTCAGGCAAAAATCGATCACGGTCGTCGTTCCGCCATGGGCTGCAGCAATCGTTCCTGTTTCAAAATCATCCTTACTGACCGTGCCGCCAAACGGCATTTCTAAATGAGTGTGAGGATCAATCCCTCCTGGAAAGACGTAGTGCCCCTTTGCATCGATGACTTCAGCAGAAGAATCAGATAGGTCCTGTCCAATCAGGACAATTTTTTCATTTTCCACCATAATGTCAGCTTTATACGTATCGGATGCTGTAACAATAATTCCATTCTTAATGATTTTCTTCATCATAACCCTCCATGGCATTTATTTTATTTAATCAAGTCCACTTCACAAGATGAGGCTGCACCAATCGCTGTCTGCCTTTCATTCCAAGTCATTGGCGGTTTGCCATTCGCATAGTCCACCATATCGATCGCACCATCAACCGGACAGACGATGGAACACAAATTACAGCCGACGCAGTCTTCCTCACGCACCCTCAGGATATCTTTGCCATTCTCATCTTTCAGCATGTCGATACACTGGTGAGAAGTATCTTCACAGGCAATATGACACTTATTACAGTTGATGCACACATCATTATTGATTTTGGCAACGATCTGGTGATTCAAATCCAAGTTGCCCCAGTCCGAGTACTTTTCTACGGATTTACCTACAAGCTCCATCACCGAATCGATACCTTTTTCATCAAGATAGTTGTTTAACCCATCTTTCATATCCTCGACGATACTAAACCCGTGGTGCATTGCGGCTGTGCAAACCTGCACACCTGTAGCGCCCATAAGCATAAACTCGACGGCTTCCCGCCAGCTTGAAACCCCGCCCATACCCGAAATCGGAACGTTGATTTTCGGATGGCGCGCGCACTCCGCTACCATATTAAGCGCAATTGGTTTTACGGCCGGACCACAGTAGCCGCCATGTGCGCCTTTCCCAGCTACGTTTGGAATCGTATCCCACGTATCAATATCCACTCCGGCCAGACTGTTAATGGTATTAATCATACTTACGGCATCAGCTCCACCATTTACGGCCGCCTGTGCCGTAAAGGTAATATCCGTAATATTTGGAGTGAGCTTGACGATGACCGGTGTTTCCGCTACTTCTTTCGCCCACATCGTTTGTTTTTCCACGAGCTCCGGAACCTGGCCGGACGCCGCGCCCATACCCCGCTCAGCCATTCCGTGCGGACATCCGAAGTTCAGCTCCAGGCCATCCACACCCACTTCTTCGACGCGTTTCACGATTTCATGCCACTTTTCCTGGGTTGGTTCGACCATTAAAGAAGCAATGATCGCATGGTTCGGAAACCTTTTTTTAGTTTCGTAGATTTCTTTTAAATTCACTTCAAGCGGTCGATCGGTGATCAATTCGATATTGTTGAAGCCAGCTACTTTTTGCCCGTTAAAACCAACGGCGGCGAATCGCGAGGTAACGTTCAGAATCGGTTCTCCTAACGTTTTCCAAACGGCTCCGCCCCACCCGGCTTCGAATGCACGCTGGACCTGGTACCCTGAGTTGGTCGGCGGTGCCGATGCCAGCCAAAAAGGGTTCGGAGATTTTATTCCTGCAAGATTTAAACTCAAATCAGCCATATCATTATGCCTCCTGAATAGTAGATTTACATTGCGGCTGTTGGTGCTGGAGCTAACTGTTTGTGGATCGCCATGGCCACTTGTTTCCCCTGCTGGGCGGCTGTCACCACCATCGCTTCCCCCTGGCCTTTAGCGAAGATCACATCTCCTGCAGCAAAAACCTTTGGATTTGATGTTTGCAGGGATTCGGGATCAACTTTGACAACACCGCCTTCGTGCTCCAGGCCGAAGGTTTCAATTAAATCTGAATAGCGCGTCTGACCGATCGCTTTAATGACAGCATCTGTTTCGATGACAAATTCAGAACCTTCCACCGGTGCCGGCCTTCTGCGTCCATCCGCATCCGGCTCTCCTAAAGCCATCTCCACACATTTTAAGTGCGTCACATGACCCGCTTCATTCCCGATAATTTCGATTGGCTGCGTGAGCCAATTGAATTCCACGTTATCCTGTTTGGCAAAATCATACTCAAAATCATAAGCGGTCATTTCTTTTACGGTACGACGGTAGACAATTTTCACATCTGCCGCTCCTTTGCGTGCCGCACAGGTTGCCGCATCAATCGCCGTGTTCCCCGCGCCGACAACCACTACGTTTTTACCCAGCAGATCCTCAGTGAGAGGTCCTGATTTCGTACTCTTAACAAACTCAATGGCATCATGCACACCCTGCAGTTCTTCCCCTTCAATCCCAAGCATCGGGACGTTCCCCATTCCAATGGTCATTACGATCGAATCATACTGCTCGGATAATTCTTGAAAAGTGATGTCGGTTCCGACTCTTGTGTTTGTCCGGATTTCAACGTCCATTTGTCTGACCTGATCGACTTCCCAGCGGGAAATGTCCTGCGGCAGCCGGAACGACACGATGCCGTATGTATCCAGCCCTCCAGCCTCTGCCTCCGCTTCAAAAATCGTCACCTCATAGCCGAACCGGGCAAGTTCCCGGGCTGCTGATAAACCGGCAGGGCCTCCTCCAACAACAGCCACCTTCATGCCGTTCTTTTCCCCCGGCTTGAATAACAGCTGTTCGTTTTTAATGGCCCAATCTGTAGCAAACCGCTGCAGATCACCAATCAGAATCGGCTGCGTGGAGTGGTTTAATACACACGCTCCTTCACAAAGCTCTTCGGTTGGACATACTCGAGCACACGTAGCACCCACTGGATTCGAAGACATGATCGTCGTTGCCGAACCCTTGAGATTACCGGAAGCAATCTTTTTGATAAACTTCGGGATATCAATGCTTGTGGGACATGCCTTAATACAAGGAGCATCATAGCAGTACAAGCAGCGATTGGCTTCTTCCATCGCTTCCTGATTGTTAAGCCCTTCGTGTACTTCCTCGAAGTTGACTTTCAAGTTCTCTAGAGATATTCCTTTGCTTTTTAACTGAGTCAATGCAATGAACCTCCTTTAATAGATACTTGCCAAACGATTCAGATGGATGGCTATACAAAAGAAGTTCTACATAGGGAAAAGAGATCTATTTTCCTTTTTTCTATGCAGAACTTCTACTTGGTTTCTGGATTTTACTGTTATGGCAGAAGCTCGCCCATCTTCTCGTATGTCTCCGGACGGCGATCGCGGTAGAACTGCCACGTATCACGAACTTCACGAATAAACTTCTTATTCATTTCACCGATAATGACTTCATCCTGATCACGACTGCCGGTAGCGACAAACCCTCCTCTAGGATCCACGAGGTAGGACTGGCCATAAAATTCACCCATATTCCAGGGACCTTCATAACCTACACGATTAATGGCCCCTAAATAATAGCCATTGGCTACCGCATGAGCGGGCTGCTCAAGTTTCCATAAGTATTCAGACAAACCTGCTACGGTCGCTGACGGATTAAATACGACTTCTGCACCGTTTAATCCAAGCACTCGTGCCCCTTCAGGGAAATGACGATCGTAGCAAATATACACGCCGACTTTAGCAAACGCTGTATCAAACACGGGATACCCCAGGTTTCCAGGCTTGAAGTAATACTTCTCCCAGAATCCATAACCCTTGTCCCCTACACCCACCTGCGGAATATGATGTTTACGGTATTTTCCTAGGTAAGAGCCGTCTGCATCAATGACAGCCGCTGTATTATAATACGTAGCAATTCCTTCTCTTTCATAGATAGGAAGGACAATGACGACACCTAATTCCTTGGCAAGTTCCTGAAACCGGAGGGTCGTCGGACCATTTGGAATTTCTTCTGCTGCATCGTACCACTTTGAGTTTTGTTCCGAGCAAAAATAGGGGCCATAGAAAATTTCCTGCAAACATATGATTTGCGCCCCTTTTTCGGCTGCCTCACGGACCAGTTTTATATGCTTTTCTATGGATTCCTGTTTGTGTACTTCGACAGGTTCATTTCCATCAACATCGTGAGAAGCTTGTATTAACCCAATTTGGACTTTATCGGACACATAAATTCCTCCTTATGTAATCGGATCCCTGATTTATTTTTTAAGAATGGCTTACAGCCGTGTTAGGATTTCATCGTAACGATCCCTCGAAGATTCACCCCCTCATAATTATTTCGAATTTTCTTTATTTGCTGAATATTTTGTAAGTTACATATACTTTACCTTAATTCTATAATTTTGCCATTATACATTTTGTAAAATGTTATTTGAGAACAACGTTGCGTTTTGTAAAAATAATGGAAGAGGAAGGAGAAATCCGCCCCCTAATGTAGAAAAAGCGGAAGTCTAAAAACTTCCGCTTTTTCCATCTATTAAAACCAGCGCTGGGTCAGCATTTTGCGTTTTGTATAAAAATTCAGGCCATCTTTTCCGTTGGCGTGAAGATCTCCGTAGAAGGATTTTTTATTACCGGAGAACGGGAAGAAAGCCATCGGCGCAGGAACGTTTACATTTACGCCGAGCATGCCCGCATCCATCTCTTCTCTGAACTGCTGCACTGCCTTGCCGCTTGAGGTATAGATTACAGCGCCATTAGCAAATTCGGACTTATTGGCGGTCTCGATAGCTTCATCTAAGGTTTCGGCGCGTACAATGCTTAGAACTGGTGCGAAGATTTCGTCTTTCCAAATTTTCATATCTTCGGTCACGTAATCAAAAATCGTCGCCCCTAAGAAATAACCCGACTCATTTTCACGAAGTTCTACCCGTCCATCACGCACGAGCTTCGCGTTATCTTCTTCTCCAGCTTCAATATAACTAAGTACACGTTCTCTATGGGACTCACGGATTAATGGGCCTAAGTTTGTTTCTTCCGCTAAACCATCCCCTACATTCAACTGATCAGCTGCTTCTTTCAGTTTGGCAACCAGCGGATCAGCGACTTCGCCCACGGCGACAACTACGGAACAAGCCATACAGCGTTCCCCGGCACTGCCGAATGCTGCATTAATAATTCCTTCGACGGACTTATCAAGGTTGCAATCAGGAAGTACGATGGAGTGATTCTTGGCACCGGCAAGCGCCTGCACACGTTTTCCATGGTTCGCCGCGGTTTTATATACATATTCCGCTACGGGCTGGGATCCAACGAAAGATATAGCATCGATCTCTTCATGTTCAAGCAGCCCATTCACTACATCATGAGCACCGTTCACCAGGTTCAGTACTCCTTTTGGCAATCCAGCTTCATGCATGAGCTCCACTAACATTTTGGCAAGAATCGGTGTCCGCTCGGACGGCTTCAGAACAAAGGTATTGCCGCACACAAGCGCCAGTGGAAACATCCATAAAGGAACCATCATCGGAAAGTTAAAAGGAGTGATGCCTCCGACTACACCGACTGGATAACGGTACATTCCGGAATCTATACCTTCAGCGATGTCCGGCAGCACATCCCCCATCATTAAACTCGGCGCCCCGGCAGCGAATTCTACACACTCGATCCCGCGCTGGACTTCACCCGTCGCATCTTTTTTCGTTTTTCCATTCTCCTGGGTTAACACTTTGGCTAATTCATCACGGTTTTCTGTAAGGAGCTGCTGGTATTTGAACATAATACGAGCTCGTTTAGGAACAGGAGTCTTTTTCCAGCTGTTAAATGCCTGCCTTGCTGATTGTACGGCTTTATCTACATCCTCTTTTGATGAAATGGGAACACTTGCGATGATTTCTCCTGTAGCTGGATTAGGTACATTTTCCACTTGCCCACTTTCAGACGAAACCCATTCTCCATTAATAAAATTCTGAATGACCACCTGATTCGACTTCGAGAAAGTTGTCTCCATCTTTTCACCTCAATTGGTAGATTCTGTTCTTTTTTGCTCAGATTTATTATAAATTCAGAATATTTCAACATCAATGGACGAAGTGTCAAATCAATATCTCGTCAAATTGACACTATGCCGGTCTTCGGGGCAGCGTATGAAGAGAAAAGCAAGTATTGAAAAGGAGTTAGCTTCCCTTAAAGAGAGCATGCAAAAAACCGTTCAATCAAATTTTGATCGGACGGTTTTTTTATAGTTAATGTTGATTCTTGCAGGTAAGCTTTTCGGAAGTCTCCGTTTTATGATTGATAGCTGGGAAAGCGAATCTTATTCCATGCCTTGAACACTACCAATTAAATCCGTTGGATACCTCAATTGCGCCGTCAGACACCTCGATTGCGCCGTTAGATTCGATTGCGCCGTCAAACTCCGTTCTTAGCTTTAGCCACAACGTTAAGTAGTTCCGTCGTTATTTCATTTAAATAAACAACAACAAACTTAAGGCCATGACTGCCATACCGGCTACTACTCCATAGATGGATAAATGAGCTTCGCCATAACGGCGCGAGGCTGGCAGCAGTTCATCCAGTGATATGAAGACCATGATGCCGGCGACTCCGGCGAATAAAACCCCGAACATGACATCATTCAAGAACGGCATCAGGACTAAGTAAGCAAGCAAGGCGCCGACCGGCTCGGAAAGTCCACTAAGGAAAGAAAGCTTGAAGGCCTTTTTCTTATCTCCTGTTGCAAAATAGACTGGCACTGAAACAGCGATGCCCTCTGGTATGTTATGAATCGCAATCGCGGCTGCAATCGCGATACCAAGACTGGGATCATTTAATGCTGCGGTGAAGGTGGCGATCCCTTCTGGAAAGTTGTGAATTGCAATGGCGAGTGCCGTGAACGTTCCCATTTTTAGTAGATGAGATTGATCTACTTCTGGCGCAGAAGCCGACATATCTTCCACTTTTTTCACTTCATGTGGATTCCCTGATTTTGGAATCAATCGATCGATAACAGCAATGACCAGCATTCCACCGAAGAAACCGGCAACCGTTATCCACTTACCAGGTACTTCCCCCCATGGCATTCACAAGAGAGTCTTGTGCTTTGAAAAAGATTTCCACCATTGATACGTAAATCATTACACCTGCTGAGAAACCAAGCGCCAATGAAAGGAATCTAGTATTTGTCGTCTTTGTAAAGAAAGCTAGTACACTTCCAATACCAGTGGCTAACCCGGCAAGCAGAGTTAAACCAAAGGCTAATAATAAATTTTCCATTTGTCTCTCCCTTTCTTCTCTGTCTAATCTAGAATCATTGTAAATCAAGTTTTTCCTTAATGCAACTTTTTTAGTTGTAGTTATATTTTATGAGCCTATTAAAAAAATGATACTGAAAATATTAATCTTCTGTTGTACCATATTCGCCTAGTCAGAACTGGTTCCATGAAATGAAAAAGAAGCACAGCCCCCTCGGACTGTGCTTTTCTTTCATTTACGTTTTTTCCGGGTTCGAATTTGTGATGAAGAAGGACAGAATGGCTCCGACGAATGCCATAATGGTCGCGGCCCAGAAGGCTGTATTTACACCTTCGATCTGTCCGCTGGTAGAACTTGAAACTGCGGCATTGGTCATCACAGTGACAAGGATGGCCGTTCCAATGGAACCGGCAATCTGTCTCATCGTGCTCCCCATGGCCGTTCCGTGCGGAATCATTTTTATACTGAGCTGGTTTAAGCCGGCGGTTTGCACAGGCATCATGACCATCGATACCCCGAACATTCGAATTCCATAAACCACGGCTAGGAAAGTGAAGGACGTTGCCGTGGACAGCTGGGTAAAGAATACTGTAGTAATCGTTACAATTGAAAGCCCAATGACGGACAGCCAGCGGGCGCCGACTTTATCAAAAATCCGGCCGGTAATCGGAGACATAATACCCATGATTGCCGCTCCTGGCAGCAGCACGAGACCGGATTCAAGTGCACTGAAGCCTAACATGTTCTGCATGTATAATGGAAGAATCGTCTCGGCCCCGATCATAGCTGCAAATACGAGCATCGCTATAATAGTAGAAAGCGCAAAAATCTTTGATTTGAACACCCGGAACTCTAAGATCGGTTGTTTTAACCGGAACTGCCGCAGAATGAACAGGGTCAGGGTAACAATTCCTACCAATATAGATCCTAGAACTTCAAGGCTTCCCCATCCCCCTGTTCCAGCTACACTAAACCCGTACAGTAAGCCTCCAAAACCGAAGGAGGAAAGGATAATCGAAGGGACGTCCACTTTCGGGAAGGTCCGATCCGTTACGTTTTTAAGTAAGAAATACGCAATAATCATATCGATCAGGGCGATGGGCAGAACGACGAAAAACAGAGATCTCCAGGGAAACTGACCGATTAAATAGCCGGATAAAGTCGGTCCGATTGCAGGTGCGAAGGAAATCACCAGCCCGACCATTCCCATTATTGAACCCCTTTTCTCAACGGGAAAGATGACTAGAAAGACTGTCTGCATCAGTGGCATCATAATACCGGCTCCACCTGCCTGGATCACTCGTCCAGCCATGAGGACCGGGAAGTTGGGAGCCAGTCCTGCCGTCAATGTGCCTATAATAAATATCCCCATAGCCCCTAAAAACAGCCGTCTAGTGGTAAAGGTTTCTATTAAGAATGCAGTAATTGGAATCATAATTCCATTAACAAGCATAAATACGGTGGTCAGCCACTGCACCGTGTTGGCTGTTAAATTTAAATCGGCCATAATATGAGGCAAGGCTGTAGCCAAAAGTGTCTGGTTTAATATAGCTACGAAAGCACCGACAATTAATATCGCTACAATAGAGGTGCGATTTATCGGTTTTCCGTCTTGATCGTGGGAGGTCATCATCTGGCTCCTTTCCTTATAGATTCGTGATCATTAGTCTTTCTAGCGTTTCAGCTTTTGCCGCAATGCTTTGTTCTTCCTTTAATACAGGTAATAGGGCGTTTACGACCGGTTTTCTGACATGCGTCCTTGTGCATTCCTCTTCAACGGCCTCCAGAATATGAAGCGAATCCGCTTTCTGACTTCGCCCCGCAGCCTGCAGTCTCATTTTCATTTCTCGAAGCAGGCGTTCAATTCTTTCTTCCCTGGTTAGCGTTGCCACCGTATCCTCCGTGCTCCCCTCAGTGACCCAGTCTTCAGGTAGTACATGGGTGAGCTTTTCATTATTTTCTACAGCAATTTGCAGGACTTGGGTAATGTAAGCAGCAATGGAAGGAAGTGAAAGTGCTTCGTTTTTTTCCGAAAGGATGAACAAGTATTCTTTCATCAAACCCTGGAACAATAGTACGAGATCATTCATTTTGGTTTCATCGGTTATTGCAAAAGCGTCCCTTAAACTCTGTTTATGCCACAAGAACATCCGCCGATATCCCCGGTCCATCAGCTGCCGGACCTGTGCACCTTCCTTTTCAGGCATCGACCGGAAAAGCAGCTGGATAAAATAATGGTTTTCCCTGAACTCTTCCAGCAGGATCATCACTTTTTGCCGTAACGCTTCAAGGGCTCCCAGAGAATCATCCTCTTTTAACTCTTCCGTACGCTGAGACATTCGCTGGTGGTTATATTCAATCACCTCAATGAGTAGAGTCTGTTTGGATGAAAAGTATTTGTACAGGGTTGCTTTCGACATGCCGCAAACTTCCGCCACATCTTGAACAGAGGTAGCTTCATAGCCTTTTTTGGAAAATAATTGAGCGGCTGATTCCATAATTTGCATCCGTTTTACATCCATACATTCGCTCTCCTCTCATCAAAAACCATTTAGTATTATAAAAACCGTACAGTTTCACAACGTCCATAGTAAGATCGGAAAATAACTATGTCAATCAACCTGCTCCCAATAAAAAAACCCAGGACAACGTTCGCCCTGAGTTTACATAACTATATTATTGTCTAATGGAGAGGGTTAGGATAAGTATTGAAACTTCACTTCCACCTGCGCAGATGTCTTTAATTCTCCCGGTGCAATCGGAACAGCACCGCTGCTTACCATTTCGGCCTGAGCAAACGACCGGGGCGCCGCCCTTCCTCCATCTTTTTCAATGATTTGAATCGGAGTTTGATCAAGCTTAAGATTCATCGTGTTAGCAATTGTCTGAGCACTTGCCAAAGCGTGCCCCAGAGCGATTTGTAACGCCTTTTGATAAGCAGATTGAGGACGCTTAAGGGTGAACTGGATACTGGCTATCCGGTTTGCACCATTCGATACAGCCGTATCAATGACATAACCGGTTTGCTCGACGTCTTCGATTGTCACAGAAAGGATATGTGTCACTTCATATCCTCTGAATACCTGCTTTCCATCTATAAAATCATACTGTGGCGTCACAGAATACTCAGAGGTCTGGATATTCTCCTGCGGGATCCCCGCTTGAACCAGCGCATCGGTGATCTGCTGGATGGTGGAACTGTTCAATGCCTGAGCTTTGCGAATGTCCGTATCCTCATTAACGAACCCTATTTGAGCACTGGCTGTGTCCGGCCGAGTAAGTACTTGGCCCTCGCCATGGACCGTAATTGTACGCCGCCCTTCCTGAGTATCCCGCATCAGCCCCTGATAAGAAAGACTATTCATGTTAGGAGGCCACCTTTCCTTAAGGTCATCTACTATTATTTCATGTGTGCACTTACGAAAATATTCCCTGTGTAAAAATAATCGTGAGAAGAGCACGGCCGTGAGAACGGGGTGCTGCATAGAATAAAAGTATCTCAAAAGCGAGAGGAGTGTTTTTTATGAGTAACCGTCCCAACAACGATCAGCCAAAAAGAAAACCATCACGTACTTCCTGTTGCGGAAAGAAAAGAAGAGGCACGTCCAAATAGCATGAGTAAGAGTCGCAAAGGTGAGATGCGGCTCTTTCATTTGACTCACGCAGCAACAATTCTTGTTACATAAATGTAATACAAATGTCTTACAAAATGCCTTGTATATACATCCATTTGATTGCTATACTTCGTACAGTAAAACTTTTGGAAGGGGATAATCGTCATGAAGAAATCCTGGATTCTACTTTTCTCTGTTGCTTTTTACACCTTAGGAATCTTAAGTTTCAGCCCTAATTCCCAATCAACGATTGCTGCCGAAGAACTGGACAAGCCAGCCGAAACAGCGCAGGAAGTTAACAAAAAATCATCTGAACTTGATACAAAATCGACAACTCATAAACGATTTGAAAAAGAAGACAAGAAACCCTCAGCCTCAAAAGATAAAGAAGAAAAATCTGAAACAGAAGTTAAACGCACGGTAACCGTAGAGGCTACTGCTTATACAGCTTTTTGTGACGGATGCAGCGGCAAAACGTCTACAGGAATTGATCTCCGTGCCAATCCTGACAAAAAAGTAATTGCCGTAGATCCCGATGTGATTCCGCTGGGTTCTAAAGTGAGAGTACCTGGTTACGGGGTGGCCGTTGCCGGCGATATCGGTGCTGACATCGAAGGCCGCCGCATCGATGTCTTCCTGCCAGAAAAAGACGAAGCGTTTGACTTTGGACGCCGCGACGTTCAGGTGGAAATTCTTCAATCTTAATTACAGGCATTGTAAAAGCTTATAGTGGACATGAAACAACCCCCTGACTCTATAAACCAGGGGGTTGTTTCATTTATTTGTTTCGTTAACTTAATGAGCTTAGAAGCTCTTCAAGGTTATTATAATTAATGCTACTGACTTTTCCTTCTTCATTCGTTTGTGCATGACCCCGAACTTCCATTGTTGTACTATCATCGTTTTTATTATTGGTATAGGTTACTTTTACAGTGAATTTGTAATAGTTTTCTTGAGCTTCAATCATTATATCTTCTGTTTTTAATTTATAATCTGGGTGAGCCATACGTAAGGGTATAGTTGCCCCATTAGTGTTAATCATGCCCTCATATAAATTTTCACTTACATATGGTTTTATATTTTCTTCCCGGAATTCAACTAGCTTTTCTAAGGATTTTTCCTTCCCTAATTCCGAAGAGGAGAATATCTTTTCCTGTTTCTCATTTGGTCCATTAAATATATTTTGTAAAACGGTTCGTATGTTTTGCTTGCTTTCGCTTCCTTCACTATTCTCCTCATTTGATGAAGAAGAGTTATTACCAACTTCGGTTGTGGAAACAGTGGAGTTGTTTTCTTCTGCTGAAGAAGACGAAGAATCACCACCAGAGCCTGAATTAGAGCAGCCAATAGCTAATACTAATGAAAACAACACAATAGGTTTTAAATACTTCATCATTTTTTTCAAATTCAAGATGTAACCCCTCCGACATATCCATAATATTTTTTCTTATTCACTCCATACGAAAAAGCTTTCAAGAAGGTTTCGGAATATTCCTTATTTTACCAAAAATACTAAAAAGCCCAGCTTCGCTTTTAACGAAGCTGGGCTTTTTAGCTATTCTCTGGAAAAATCAGTTCGGTCGGCACCTTCCTCTAAATAGAAGCCTTCGACTGCATTTGTGTGAAGCACAACTCCATCCTCAAGGAACCACCAGGATCCCCGGTCCAGCTGTTTCACAATAAATTCGGAAGCCTCTCTCTGCTCCAACGCCTCACTTAAATCCAACTGATGCGTAATCACTCGTTTACTATCGAGTAAAAAGACTACCTGCCATTCTTTCTTACTTGCCATCGTACCACTCCTTTATGTAAGATATTTACTCTTTACCCTCCCCGTCTTCACTTTAATCGTGAAAAACGCAAAAGAAGCCGCGCCTTTTTAAGACGTGGCTCTATTATGTAATTACACCGGGGGAGGTGCGCCGGATGTTCGCCAGGAAGTTCTTCGACTTGATTTTATTGATCCAAGGAAAAACCAACGACTGAAAGTTAGGCAAGCGACAGGTATAAGACATCCCCTCCAAATATAATTTTTGATCAGTTGTCCTGTCTTCACTCATAGTGTACCACTTGTCCAAAACTGAAAGTGTTAAGTCTTCGTTAAGACTGTATTTCTTTTCTATTTACCTCATTTTATGCACATCGATTTACATTTAGAAGGACAATCCCTTACAATGATAAAAGTTAAAATGCACAGTAAACAAATAGGAATTAGGAGGTTTTAATTTATGGCTCAAGCTGTTTCACAAACCAGCTACGAAAACCGGCAGTCTTCCACGGCTGTAGGCGATCTGGAACCCGTTCAAAAACCGTTCGTCTGGCTGGGTGTTCTTATATCTGTACTGTTATTCTTCACAATTGTTCAAGTGACCACGTGGACACAAGGTGTTCTATTCATCATCGGGTTAGCGTTTGGTCTCGCTTTGTTATATGCCCGTTTCGGTTTTACCTCTGCGTTTAGACGATTAATTTCCGTTGGAAACGTGCAGGGGCTGCAGGCTCACATGCTGATGCTTGCTGTAGCCACTACACTCTTTGCCATTATTCTATCTACAGGATTCAGCTTCACAGGAATGACGCCGCAAGGGTATGTTTTTCCTGTCGGGTTAAGTGTCGTCGCTGGTTCGTTCATGTTCGGAATCGGCATGCAGATGGGTAACGGCTGTGCATCTGGTACCCTCTATACGGTTGGCGGCGGTAAATCCTCCATGGTATTGACCTTGCTAGGATTTATTGCCGGCTCGGTACTAGGTGCTTATCATATCGGATTCTGGCGAGACCTGCCAACCCTTCCGGCCATCTCACTAGCTGAAAGTACAGGTTTTGGCTATTTAGGCGGCTGGGTTCTACAGATTCTAATTTTCCTTGGCATCTACGGAGCAACCGTCCAATTTGCGAGAAAGAAAAACCCACCGCAAATGAAACCATTAACGACAACCAACGGATTGAAAAAACTATGGAGAGGCGCATGGCCGCTATTATTAGCAGCTGTTATTCTCGGTATCTTGAACGCGATCACCCTCTCTGTACGCGGCAATCCTTGGGGGATTACTTCCGCGTTTGCGCTGTGGGGATCTAAGTTCCTGCAGATCTTCGGTGTGGACGTCGCGAGCTGGACGTACTGGCAGGGAGGTACGGAACCACTGAATCAAACCGTACTGGCGGATTCCACCAGTGTCATGAATTTCGGGATTATTCTTGGTGCTTTCATCGCCGCATCCTTCCAGGGGAACTTCAAACCTGGCAAAATTAAGCCCGGCGTCGCAGCCGCTTCCATTCTTGGCGGAATTCTCATGGGCTATGGTGCTCGTCTTGCTTTTGGCTGTAACATCGGTGCGTACTTCGGAGGCATAGCTTCCTTCAGCCTGCACGGCTGGGTGTGGATGATTATGGCGCTTGCCGGCACGTATCTAGCACTATTTATCCGCCCGCTGTTTGGTATGAAGAATCCGAGTCCAAAAGATTCTATGTGCTGACTCTCCATGAAAGAGCGCAGAGCTTTTCATAAGCTCTGCGCTCTTTTTATATGGCCCTGTTAAACTTCCTTGATTTTTTAAAGGTAAAACTTCCCTTTGTGTAATAAGCCTCTTATAAAAGATCAACTATAAACTTTTACAGAACCTTTTAAATAGAGGAGCAATTTTATAGAATAAATACTCCAGCTAAAATCAAAGCTGTACTGATTAATTTTCTTCGCGTTATTTTTTCATTAAAAAACAGAATACCGAGCAGGGTTGTAGCTGCAATCGATGCCCCTGACCACACCGCATAAGCGATCCCCACTTCAATATATTGAACCGAGAGGGTTAGAAAGTAGATATACAACCCAAAAAGGACAAAGGATAGGGCACTTGGAAGAATACGTTTGAATCCCTGGGACAATTTTACAGTAACCTGGCCGAGAGCCGCTAATAGTAACGCTGTAATTAGATAACCCATTTACGAATGCACTCCTTTATCAGAACGACTTCTCGTATTGAGTCCGTAGATGCCAGCGAGAATGAGAGATACTCCCGCTAATTTTTGAAAGGTTGTTGTTTCATTAAACAGAATGATGCCGATGACCGTTATCAGCGCCGTCCCCCCGCCTGACCACAGTGCATTGATAATTCCCAACTCATGATTTTTTGTGATGAGTATATACAAAGTCAGTGCCGAAAGATAACTGAGTACGACGACAATACTGGCAGCTGTATTTTCAAATCCGCTCGTATATTTCATAAAAGTAGCACCGTTTACTTCTAAGATAATGGATAGCCCTAACAGGACATAAACGTTCTTCATCGTGGACCTCCTTCTTGATCAACTCTTACTAACAGAGTAACGCCTGAACCCTTCGTAGAGGAAATACAGAAAATTTATAAATTCATAACTTTAAGTTATACTAATAGAAATAATAAGTGATTTATACGTATTAAGAGCTTATATACTAGTCCTCCATTACGCTAAGTTATAGATTAAGAAAGGAGGCAACTCTGTTGCTGTTCCATAAAATCAAGTACTTTTTAGAAATCGCTGAATTGAAAAGCTTTACGAAGGCAGCGGAAACCTTTAATATTTCCCAGCCGGCCCTCAGCAAACAAATGAAATTATTAGAAGAGGAACTTGGCTTTCCTTTATTTAATCGATCGGTGCGAGGCGTAGACTTAACGGATAAAGGGCAATCCCTGTATCAGGACTTAAAGCCTCTATTTGGTCAAATCGAACGTACCATTCACAATTACAGAGATCATGATCAGATCCGCTTCGGTTCCACTCCGATGATTAGCAGCTATTTTATTCATCGTCATTACGATAAACTCGTTCAAACAAATTTTCATGTAACGACAATTAAGGATGATAGCCGGGATTTACTGCCGTTATTAGAAGCGGACGAGATTGACGCAGCCATCATACAAGATGAGCCTTCCTCCTCTAATCTCTATTCGAAATTTCTGTTCAGGGACAATTTCCTGGCAGCCGTTCCTCTCACTTCTAACCTTGCGTCCCTTGAAGAAGTAACGATGGAGCAGTGCATGGAAAAAACACAAATTATCCCGCCCGAAGGCTCTCTCACCAGTCAGCTGAAGAGAATCATGGAGCAAAAGCAGTTTAAAGGGGAAGTCATAGAAACCCACTACCACGCTATGGCCGGTCTTGTTTCCCTGGGGCTTGGAATTGCTTATCTTCCTGAAATTATGGTGCAGCAGATTGAATACAAAGGGGTTGTCTTCCTTCCTATTAAAGGGCAGCCTTTAGCCCGTGATATGTACCTGTATGCCGTCACCTTACCTATCCTTGAGTTTTTATCGGATAAATTAACCAAGTAACATGGCCGGAAGCGTCCAGTTAATAAGGATAATCCAAAATTCGGCTTTAAACCTGCCGAGCAATGGGGAATCCAGGCTCCCTTCAAGGTGCCGGAAGGATCGTTTATGGTCCTTGAATTAGAGGAGCATTCACTCGAAATTGTGAACGGTGTAGTTCATTATTCTAAAGCTTTTTCGGAATAAGTGAATGGCAGTGGGTGTTGCTCCTCCTCGATTGGGCCTTGCTTTCACTCAATTGGGCCATCAAGTCTTCCGCTAAACAGCACATTTTAGAAAGCTATCCTTAGCCCGCAGAAAAAAAAGAAGACCCTGCCTCAATCGCAGAGTCTTCCTCATATTCATGTAAGTGATTTCTTTTCAGATTTAAGTGTCTCCACTTCTTTCTTCAAATCTTCTAATTCATCAAGTAATTTCAAGACCATTTCATCACTTTTCCTGAGCTCTTCTCCTAATGATTCAATTGCTTCTTCATCCCAGATAAAAGGGTTCCCGTAGGAAGGAGTAATTGGCAGGTTCTCATAGACGCTCCCGTCTTCTTCGTCCGTCGGTTGAAAATAAATGACAACTTCACAGCCCGCATCTCCATTGGCGATCCGTTTTCGCAGATTGACCTTTCCATACCCCATCCGTCTCGCGGCGATGCCTCCAAATACACTCGAGGTCATCGCGCACAGGTGAGGAGCATCTTTAACCACCTCACCGAACGGACATCCTTCGGCTTTAACAATTACCCTGTCCGGATGTACTTCGGCGATTCGGAAATGGCCACCGATGGAATTTTTTATGTCTACAATAACTTCTGGGTAGCGTTCCACGGACCATTGTGCATTTTTCTCACTATAAAATGACTCAATCCATTCTCCTGTTCGAATCCCTAATTGTTTTATATATTCTTCTGCATGGCTCCCGACAGTGCGTTCATGTAAATGCGCATATTGAGTAATAAGTTTGGATAGGAATAATGTACCACTGAGTGACGATGTCATGCTGAGCCCCCTCCCTTTTAGACTTACTATATACCTTTCTATTACCAAATGAAAAATTTATAAACTGTCAGAATCGTCCAGCGTTTAAAGCTTCGCAAAATTGTGTATATCTCTTGATTGAAAAAAGTCTAATAATCCACCAGAATTCTACCAACCTCGCAAATAATGGCTTAACTTGAAAAAATAATTTAAAGGCATTGCTCGTTATTCTTACTGTTATTTTTCTTTTGTGAGTAGTAATTCCATATGTAATAGACAATCCAAAACACGATAATCGGTAAAAACGCATACCATCTATGTTCAATAGGTAGAAAAATTACAAGTAACACGGTCATTAATAAAAATGGAGGCATCAGGATCCAGTACCGTTTATTCTTAAAATAATTCATGATCATCCTTTTCCTTTCATCCTGCAGAAGTTATGGACTTTTTCAATGGGATCGGATATATTTCAGCAAGTTTCCGCGCTGCAAAACTTCATGAAAAGTTCTCATCTACTCTAAAAAATCGCCCGAGCATGTATTCACCCGGACGACTCTTCCATTACTTCAGTATTTTAGCTGTAAACTTCCGGCTGCGAGGGCCATCAAATTCACAGAAATACAGTCCCTGCCAAGTACCGAGAACGAGATTTCCGTCCTCGATAATCAGGGTCTGTGAGTGGCCGACTGTACTTGTTTTCATATGAGCGGCCGTGTTTCCTTCGGCATGACGGTCTTCCGCCATCTCCCACGGATAAACTTCTCTGAAGCGGCGCAGCATGTCTGTTTTAACGTCAGGGTCAGCATTTTCGTTTACCGTTAAGCCGGCCGTCGTATGCTTCGAAGATACGATAACGACGCCGTCGGTTACCCCTTCATCTTTAATCCATTGTTCAACTTTGGAAGTTACATCAATCATCTGATCATGGTTATCAGTTTTCACATCAAAAGTTTTGATCATTAAGAGTCACCACCTATTTGTGAAGCTGCATAAGCTTCTAATTTTTCATATTTCATCTGCTCTTCAACAAATTCTCTCTTATTTTCCAGCTGAAATTCACGTGAATTCCAGTCGAGCTGCACCACGGCTTCATATACATTGGTTGCATTCCCTCTTAACTGAATGGAGAAACTTTCCTCTTTTTTCTCCACGACACAGTTCACAAGACCGCCTTTATTAATTACGACGATCGGTTCGCCCATCGTATTTGGACCATGAATGGTCGAAACGAGTGACGAAGCTGACATCGCCGTACCACACGCATTGGTCAGCCCAACGCCCCGTTCAAACGTCTGGACGAAAACTTTATTTTTTTCTAAGAGTTTCATAAAGCTGACATTAACGCCATTCGGGAACACCTCAGGTAAATGATTCGCTTTCTCACCCACTTGCTTTAGTTCCTGCTGATCGATCTCATCAACGATCGCGACAACGTGAGGATTTGGTACACTAAGCGCCGTGAAGGTTAAATGATCAGGCAATCCTGGAATAGACGTTTTTGAAGCGGGCTCAGCTTCGACATTGACCGGAAGCGAGGCGAGTTCAAATGATACTGGTTCAATGGCTACGGAAAAAGTATCGATTCCTGGAAAAATTTCTTCTTCCTGACTTACAGCAAGCACCGCTTTTTCCGTCTCTATCGCAATATGGATCTTATTCTCCTTTTCTAACATATGCCGGGCGACACAGCGCAGCCCGTTCCCGCACATTTCGGCTTCCGTACCATCCGAGTTGAACATGCGCATTCTCGCTTCTGCTTTATCACTGTTCATCACAAATAGGATGCCGTCCGAACCGATGCCATCCTGCCGGTCACATAATATAATGGAAAGGTCCTTGCGCTCTTGTTCGGTAAAGGTATAGCCATGCGTGAGCTCATCAATCAAGATAAAGTCATTGCCGGAACCATGGCATTTAATAAATTGAATATCCAAAAACGTATCCCCCTGAAATCTAATTTTCTATTATCATAGCATATGTAGCGTACTTTTAAGAATTTTCACGTTTATACAGAATCAAAGAAAAAGGCAAACCCTGCTCAAATGGCTATTTTTGAAGGCAGTGTTTGAAAAGGCTCTAAGAAATGCGATGGTTTGGCTACGCTAAAGTCCGCTCTACACTCTTTATATGGATTTAATTAAATATAGTGGAAAATGATCAAACCACTGATTCGATTGCATTTATGTCAGAGACATTATCTCCTAAATAATCACCAAATTTTAGTAATAAGAGGTTGACAATTGAGCCGGAGCGGGCCTCCAAGAATGCATGCCTATACCCTGTCAGTAAGCCGTTTCATTACGAAAACCATCTCCATTTTAAAATACTGGAAACACTTCTAAAAAGGATATACTTTCCAAATAGAAAATAGGCTGTGTTTTACATTTCCTTTCAAGTGGTAGTTGAAATAAGGACTCCAAGAAAGGGTGATAACATGAGTGAACAAATGAATGCTGTAGGATTATATAAGCATTTACCAATCTCCGAAGATAATAGTCTGGTTGATGTCACAGTCGACAAACCTGAAGCTTTCGGTCATGATATTCTCGTAAAAATTCAAGCCGTTTCCGTGAATCCAGTGGATACAAAAGTCCGCGCAAATGGAGAAGAAGAGCAGGAGCCGAAAATTCTCGGATATGATGCCGCGGGAATTGTGGAATCTGTCGGGGAAGAGGTTTCCTCCTTTAAGCCAGGAGATGAAGTGTATTATGCAGGAGTGATCAGTCGTCCAGGGACGAACAGTGAATTTCACCTTGTAGACGAGCGGATCGCTGCGAAGAAACCACAGACTTTGTCATTCAGGGAAGCTGCCGCTTTGCCTTTAACAAGTCTTACTGCCTGGGAAGCCCTATACGAGAGACTGGGAATCTCAGAAGATAAAGATACAAACAAAGGAAAATCCATCCTCATTATTGGCGCTGCCGGCGGCGTCGGCTCTATTGCCACACAACTCGCCTATGATGCAGGTTTAACGGTTATCGGTACCGCTTCAAGACAAGAAACGGTTACCTGGGCCGAAGACCACGGAGCTCACCACACCATTAACCACCGGGATCCGCTCCCTCCGCAGCTTCGAGATTTAGGAATCGAACATGTGGATTATATTTTCTGCTTAAGTTCTACAGCTGAACACTGGGACAACATGGTAGAAGCCATCGCGCCTCAGGGTAAAATTTGCAGCATTGTAGAAACAGAAAACCAGCTGGATCTTACCGCTCTCCAACAAAAAAGCGCTGCCTTTGTCTGGGAATTTATGTTCACCCGTCCCCTTTTCCAAACGGAAGATGTGCAGGAACAGCAGCGAATATTAGCAAGGATCGCTGAAAAAATAGACAGTAACTCGATCCAAACCACTCTGACAGAAACGCTGACTGGTTTAAACGCCAAACAGCTACAGGAAGCTCATAAAAAAGTAGAAAGTGGAAAAATGATCGGGAAAATTGTAGTAGAGGCAGAATAGCAAGTTGTAAATTATAAAGACAAGCTTGAGGGCAATCTGAAGCTTGTCTTTATTTAATGCAGCCAGCCTGCCACTTTCTTTTTAAAACATTATGAACCTTACTATGTGCAAATCCCAAACATCGTTCGTTCTTCCACCATGACCTTGTATGAGTCACATATTTGCTCGGCTGAATTAAAGGGAATGTGTGCTTGCATGAAGCCATACCTATTTCTTCATCTTTTTAAAGCCGCCTATAGCTATGAAGATTATGAAAGCTAATATAATCCATGAAGCTATCCCCATGTGTTTACCTCCTCATGATTCCTTTGATATTAGTTACGGCTGACATGCCAATAAGTTTCAAAACCTCTTTTTAACATAAAAAGGGGGACAAACCTCTGTTAAAGTTCTGCCCCTCTAATGAAATAATGAAATATATCCGATTCAGCTATATGGAGCATTTAGACCTTCAGCGAACCGCGGAATCCTCTGGCAGCATAATAGGATTCTGCGCCATTGTGATAGACAAAGACGTGGTCGTAGCGACGATCGCAAAAAATAGCACCACCGCGTTCTCTAATATCAGCCGGAGTTTGTACCCAGCTCGACGTTTTCCTATCGAATTGACCAATTTCCTGTAACCCTCGATATTGTTCTTCGGTTAAGATCTCGATTCCCATGGAAGCTGCCATATCCATCGCACTGTTTTCAGGCTTATACTTTTTCCTTGATTCCAGCGCTGCGCGGTCATAACAAACACTTCTGCGCCCTTTAGGACTTTCCGCTGCACAATCATAAAAAATATACGCATCCTGGTCTTTATCATAACCAACTACATCGGGTTCACCTTCCGTGCTTTCCATTTCATGAAGCGACCATAGTTTTTCAGGGTTAGCTTCCAGCTTTGTTTGAATTTCACTCCACTCGAATCCTTCATGGCGTTTCATATTCTTCTCAAATCGTTCCTTCAATACTTCGAGTAATTCTTCAGTTTGGTCTGGGGATAGTTCTTTTTTATGTTTCTTTGTCATGATCGTCCCTCCTTTTATTATATATATTGCTATAAGTATACCATTGAATCCATTCCAATCTGCTCTTATTATGCCCGAAGATGAAGAAGAATCTATCGTGATGATCACTGCGTTTATTAAAATTGAATAGACTTTTTCATTAACAACTCATCTGAATTTTTTTCATTCCTGGAGACCTCAACCAACCCTACTTTAGAATAGAACTCAATGGCTTTTTGATTTCCAGGTGCCACACTTAAATAATACTCGCATATTCCTTGATCTCGAAAAAATTCTTCTGTGAATTGAACCAACTGCTTTCCTAGACCTTTATTTCTGTACTCGTCGATTAAATAATACAGGTTCACATATCCTGCAGTCTCTCCATTGAATACTTCCGTCTTCAACCCAATTTGTCCTATTGGTTGATGATGGTCGTCCTCAATAATGAATTGACCAGAAGACATTTCATTTATTCTTTTTTCCAGGCGATTTAAATAAGCTTCCTTATCAAAGCCTTCTTTATTTCCTTCTATTAAATGGATGTCATTTCTGAATTGCATCACTATCTCTTTGTCTTTTTCAATATCAATTTCTCTAAAGTTCAATGTATCTTTCCTCTCTTCCCTACTAAAGTCAAATGCAGGAATGTCCTTTTCTTCATAAGAATCTAAATTGAGCCATTATTGTTTTAAAAATTACTTATAGCGAACGTATTCGCTCGTTTTGAACTACCCCCACTTACTCGCTGAAACTCCTTGAAATTGGGGGATTCCTAAGAGCACGAACCTAACGGTTCGTTCAAATGATTAGGCTAGCCCCGTCGCACCGACGGTTGAAAGGAGTCGTTGAACTTCCTTTAGTATATTGAAACTCGCATTTAGATCGCGG